>CAZILI010000157.1:5774-8441 GCA_964539965.1 uncultured Burkholderiales bacterium
AATCCCCACGTCATCGAGCGTGAAGCCCAGCAGCACTGGGAGGCGAGCGGCGCCACGTCATGAGCTATCTGGCCGATTTCTTGTTTCCTCCCGAGCGGGCCCGCGCCAAAGTGAAGTCGCTATCGGGGGGCGAGCGCAATCGCTTGCTGCTGGCGCGGTTGTTGTCGCGGCCGGTCAATCTGCTCATGCTAGACGAGCCGACCAACGACCTCGATTTGGAGACGTTGGAGCTGCTCGAAGCCCTGCTGCAAGACTACGCCGGCACGGTATTTCTCGTAAGTCACGATAGGGAGTTCTTGAACAACGTGGTGACCCAGGTGATCGCCTTCGAGGGCGGGGGACGGCTGGTCGAGTATCCGGGCGGCTACGACGACTGGCTGGCGATGCGACCGCGGATAGAAGCAGGCACGAGCCCGCCGGCAGCGCCGCCGCGAGCGAAGCCCGAGCGTGAGCGCTCGGCGGCGCGCCTCAAGCTGAGCTACAAGGAAAGCCAAGAGTTGGCGGGTCTGCCGGCTCATATCGACGCGTTGGAGCGAGAGCAGCGCGAACTGACCGGCGCCCTCGGCGACGGCGAACTCTATCGTCGCGATCCGGAACGGGTGGCCGCGTTCAAGCGTCGCTTCGACGAAATCGAGGAGGAGCTGTCGCAGGCGCTGACTCGCTGGGAGGCGTTGGAAAACAAGCGCGCGGCCTCAGGGCAATGACGGCCGGCGCCGAGCTTCGTGTGATTCGTCGAGGACGACCATGGCACAGAACGATGTCAGCCTGAGCGAGGCAGAACTCGCAACGCATCTCGCGCAGCACCTGGAACTGCTGGGAGAGGGCTATGCCTCGCAGTATCCGCAATGCTCCGCTTTCTGCGTGAGAGCGCGGCAGTCGATGCTGGAGAGCCTGCGGCGACTGAATGCCGTTCCTCGCAGCGACCCGTTGTGGACCAATACCAACTTGCGTCCGAGCGTACACAAGCTCAGCGATTACTGCCGGCGTTTGCTCGGCGAAAATCCGCGGGAGGGCTCGGCGCTGTGGACCTTGGCGGCATTGAGGGTGTCGGCGGGAGAAGAGGGCTTCGGCGGTGAACACTGGCGCGCCCTAGCGGCGCTCGGCGAATCGGATGTGGGTTGGCCGATTTGCGCCGCGCTCTTGCAGGGCGGGCCGGCCGGGACCAGCGATGCCGCGCTGGCCGAGTTGTTGCGGGACATGCGCGCTATCGAGGCCGCGCGGCCGTTGCTGCGTGAGTTCGCCGACTCGGCTTCGCCGCACGTCGCGGCGTGGGCGGCGCGAGTGCTGGCGAAACTGTAACGTTCTGGGTGCCCTATTTCGCGAGGCTGTAGATCCAAGACGCTGTCGCGGCGATCATCATCGCGAAATGCCATCCCGCCCATAACCGATAGGTGCGCTCGAAGCGTTCCGGTCCGCTGTTGGCTATAAGAAACGGTCGCCCGTCCTTGGGCGCGCGCAGCACGCTGTGGCTGGGCTGTGCGCGCAGGTCGCCATGCGCGCGGGCGACTTCGCGCTTGGCCGCTTGGCGCGCGAGCGCCCATTCGCGCTCGTCGATCTCGCCGTCACCGTCGAGGTCGAACCGCTCGACGAGCCGCGCTTTGTCTCGCTTCCACTCGGTTAACAAGTCCGCGACGTCGGCCCTGGTGTCGAGCGGCACCGCGGCGCCGCTCTGCGTACTGAACTCGCCCACAGCGTAAAGCCGGTCTTGCGGCAGCAGGAGATACTCCGCAATGCGCGCGTCGCCGCGCACGGCGACTTCCTTGTGGGCGGTTTGAACGTCGGCGTGCTCCGGGTCGATGGTGCACTGACCGGTTTCGTCCTTGAGCAGGAAAGTGTCCTCGCTTTCGTCGAACTCAACCGTAGTCCACGCGCTGCCGCGCCGCTCTTGCACGACGTAGCGATACCACAGACAGGGCAGGGCGTGCAGGCGGCTTCTCAAAAGATGGCCCGGATGCGCCGCGGCTCTGCCGGTCAGCTCGACATAGCCTTGCGCGGCCGAGCCGACACGCGAACTGGGCATATCAGCCAGCAGGCGCAGGCGAAGATATGTCTTGAGCCAGGCCACCAGGCTGCCCGCGGCTACCGCCGGCAGGAGCCAGATCCAGACATTCTCGGTGGAGGCCGGCGCGAGGGCGAAGGCGCCGACCAGCGCCAGCAGCTGTGGCGCGGGTGACCGCCACCCGTCGCGCAGACCGCGGCGTCGCAACCAGCTGGCGAGGTGCAGCATCGCGTCGGCTTGCGAAGCGCTTCGGCTGTGAAGGATGGTGCGCTTGGGATGCCTGCGCTAGGAGTTGAACAGCGCTTTCACGTCGACGTCGCGCTTCTCGTGCTCGGCGAATTCGAGCAAGCGCGACGCAGTGAAGTTGAACATGCCGGCCACGACGGTGTCGGGAAACTGTTCGAGGCGCACGTTGTTGAGATTGACGCTGTCGTTGTAGAACTCGCGCCGATCGGCAATCGCGCTCTCCAACTGCGAGATGCGCGCCTGCAAGTGAGCGAATTGTTCGTTGCTCTTGAGTGCCGGATAAGCCTCGGCGAGGGCGAACAATTGCCCCAGGCCCGCGCGCAAGCCACTCTCCGCGACGCCGAGTGCGTCGAGGTCGTGCTGCTCGCGCGCCGCGGCCACGCGCGCCCGCGCCTGCATCACGCGCTCCAAGGTGGCTTGCT
>CAZILI010000158.1:0-8430 GCA_964539965.1 uncultured Burkholderiales bacterium
CTAGATCGGCCCTAGCGTCATCGACTTGCTGTGCCAAGGCTGAGGGCAGGCGCTTACCGTCTCGCTGGTAAGCGCGAAACGTGTCGGTGCTGATGATGAATGCAGGCGGTACCGGCAGGCCGAGCCGTATCATGCGAGCCAGGCCGGCCCCTTTGCCGCCGAAGCGCGCCGGATCGTCGGGATCCGCCTCGGCGATGCTCCAGACGAATCGCTCGAGCATCCTCCTATCCGTCGACCGTCTCGCGCGGCCGACCGATGACGGCGAGAATGTCCTCGTGAAACTCGAACCAGATATTGTGGATGGAGTCCACCCGTGGGTTGACCACGAAACTCGAATCTCCGGCGTCGACCGATTCGATCGCGGCATTGAATCGATCCTGGTACACGGCGTATCGCGGGATGTCTACCGTGATCTGCCCCAGGGCCTTTACCTGCCGCTGCACGATTCTAAGGAGTTGCTCTTGCACGCGTGGTTCCGCGCCTGTCGTTTGCCACTCGCTGATGGTCTGCAGGAACTGTGTGTTGAGCGCCTCGAAGCGCTCGTACCACTGTTGAATAGTCCCATTGGTGCGCAGCTGCGCATAGTGCTGCTCGTAGAACTCCAGTACCGCACGCCGACCCGAATCGTCTAGCATCAGTTCTCCACCCAGATCGAGCAGCAAGCCGCGGGCGGCAGCATCCCACAACAGACGCTGGGCGGTCTGCGTAGGCAGTCCCGAAGTCCGAGACAGCAGCTCGGCATTGCCCACTTTGCGCAGATACAGCGCATTGATCACGCGAAACTCGTCTTCCGACAGCATGCGTGCTCGCCCTCGTTCCTTTTCTACACTCCCGCCACCGTGGGCATGTCACGATGGCGGTCCCGCCTAGGATGTCAGATCCAAGCGTACTTGGAATAACGAATATCTGCTTTGTCCGAGAACGGCAAGTAGCCCTCGCCGGAGAAGATTTTCTGCGGCACCGTCACCTGAACGAAATTGCGCTTGGTAATCTCGTAGTAGTAGTTCGCTACGCGCTGGTCGATCTCCCAGAAATTCCGCTCTTTGGTGAAGTAATCGTACATACCGGTCTTGCGCATGTGCGGCAGGATCATCTCGATGTAGTAGCTGTAGATACCGTTTAAGCACAACTCATGCTTGGACATCTTCGCGGTCTTCTTGTACATGCGATACGTGGCTTGTTGGATCTTTTCCAGGTGCGGCTTGAGGTCTTTGATCGGCAGGTGATAAACCTCGCCCATTGGCGTATCCCACTTCTCGCGTACGAACACCGCACCGCCGGTGATCGCCGGAATGTAGTTCTTCGGGATCGTAAACGTGGTCGAGATGTCGTTGACACGAATTTCCTGCAGGCCCATGCGCTCGGGATCGACGATGACGCACAAGCTATAGCAGTGAGGCAACTCGTCGCAGACGTCGCTCCAGTGAAAGATCTCTTCGTTTACGAACAGATCGCGGATGATCATGATGCGTCCGTCCTTGAGCGGGTACGGGCCGGTGTCACCTAGTCCGAGGCGGCAATCGTAGTGATCGAAAAACGCGAGCAATTCGGCGGCGGCATTGAACGCGGTAAACGAGTGCGCCGTGTCGGAATCGGGCTCGAAGTTGACACATTGAGACACTAGGCGGTCGACCAGATCCTGCTCGTGGATGATGCAGCGATAACGGTCTTGCGAGTTCAAGATGTAGCCGTCTTGGCGCTTGCCCCAGAGCACGCGCTGCATGAACTTGAGAATGATGTTGCTCTCTTCGACGTAGTCGTCCGGCTTCATGACTTCGAGCGCCAACAGACCGCAGCGTCCCATGCCGAAGGCGACCGCTCCCAAACACCAGTCGTGTACGCAGTTGATCTTGGTGCCGATTTCCTTGCGCGCCGAGGCACCGATATCCATGATTCCCTGCGCGCCTACCTTGTCAGTCATCATGCGCATGAACTCAGGATAGCGATAGAACTCTTGCATGAACGCCAGAATTTCGTACTCCTGGCGCGGAATCATGCCCGATACACCTTCGGTCGCGCGCATCACGAGCACGTCCCAAATGTTCCACGCCAGATAGTTGTTGAGATCGTTGAGTTCGTCGATGGTGAACTCGTCCTTCAGCACGTCCTGCTTGCTGACCTTCTCGATTACCTTGGTCTTCATGCGCTGACGGATCATGCGATCGCCCAAGATGCCGTCGGGCAGGCCGGGCTGGCCCTTGTAGTTGCCGACGTATTGAAGATTTTGGAAGCGTAGTCCTTCGTCGTTCGATTCGTAGCGTTTGCGATATTCGCTCTTCACGGCTGCCATGTGAATATCCTCCGAGATTCGGTTCTTGGATTTGAGAGAAAGGGCTTAGGCTTCGACCACGCGCCCGGTGTCGTGATCGTTGCAAACCAACGTGACTCGCTTGCCGTTCAGCTTGGCGATGATCTCCTCGAAGTGAGAGTCGGGAGTTTCGCCTGGCACGTAGCGCGAAGCGCTGTCTTTCAGGTGGACGGTCATGATGCATGGAATTTGGAACTCTCGCGACAGAATGCCGAGGTGCGACTCGGGCGCGCCGGACATCGTAATTACGCCGATGGCACCCATCGAGAGGGTCGGGGCAAGAAATGTCGTGGTGCCTCCGCGCACCAACAAGATGTGCTCCTTGAGTTTGCCGCTTTGAATGAGTTGTATGACTGATTGTGGATCCGGCAAGTACTTGATCGTGCCGCTCGGTTGTTTGGTCGTCTCGAATGCATTGAAGCCTTCAGCAAGTATTGCCATTCTCTTTCCTCCTAGGGTCGCAAAGTTTGCGTGCTATCCGCCGTTCTGGATCGATGCCGTCCGGTCAACTCGAGTCGGTCGGGCGAGGTCCTCCAGCGCTGGTTGGTCCGGCAGGCGCGCGGGTCGCCATGATGTACTGCATCGCCGTTAACAAAGATTGGGCAGCGCGGTCGTCGGCACGCGCTGCGGAAGACGCTACACTGCGCGGCGCATCCGGGGCATGTTCGCGCAGTGAATCGGCAGCGGTGAGCCGACGGCGGCGGCGCAACAACGCCGCCGCGGTTACGTTTGCCCCGGCCGTCGCGGAATCGGCGCGCGAGGGCGCTGGGCCCGGTGCATGATGGCAGGCGCACGCCGTTTCACTGCATTGGGACTCGACTGCGAGATGCGTGAGCAGCTCCTGCGGCCAGATGGCGACAAACTCCGCGCCCGATTGCAGCAGCTGTTGCTGCGAGTGCATGCCCCAGGCGACCCCGATCGCACGGATGCCGCAGGCGACCGCCTCCTTGATGTCACCGACCGTGTCGCTCACCAGCGCCACTTCCTGGCCTTGGATACTGCTTAGGCCCCCGTCCTCGTGATAGGCGGGCGAGCAGCGTCGTCCGAAACCGTAGCTCGGATCGGCTACGAAACGCCGAATGCACGCCGACTTATCGGGTTCGACTTCTCCCGAGAATACATGCGCGAAGCAGTGGGCAACCCCTGCCTTCTCCAGCACACGGCGGATCGCCTGCATCGTATTGGTCGAGAGGATCGCAAGAGAGTAGCGGGCAGCCAGCGGTCGCACGACATCGACCACGCCCGGAATGAGATCGGGGCAGTACTGCTTGCGCAACAAGTCGAGAAAATGAGCCTTGACACGCTCGAAGCGCTGCGCGTCCGAGCAGTGGGCCTTTAGCGACTGAAACAAGTTGCGCTCGAACAGTGCGTAGAACTGCTCGCGCCGATCGATGTTGAGGCGGAACTCGCGGTTGGTCTGCTCGAACAGCTGCCAGGATGCCTCACGCGTCTGGACCAGGGTCCCGTCGAAGTCGAACAGTATCGACCTCAAGGCCATGATCTACCCTTGCGCCGAGGCGACTGCCGTGCGCGAATCGGCGTTGAGGCCGGTAATCGCCGGGATTTCCGTGAGGTCTTGGATCTCGCCGTAGCCCGATTCGCCGTCGCAACGCCAGCGGGCCAGCACGTTGTAGCCCAGCATGTTCGGCCAGGGATTCCAGGGGAACAAAGTGAGTGCTTCGCCTTGCAGTCGCCATACGCGATCGTGCTTGTCGGTTACCTCGACTTCGATGCGATCGGCATAGCGCTCGGTGACCCGGTGCGCGATTCCGGTGCCCGCCTTTAGCCCCGCCACCTCGCCGTCGCGCAGCACGTAGCCGTGGTTGAGCAGCAGGTCGCGTCCTCCCGACTGCGTCCAATCGAACGAGAAGATTGCGTGCAGCGCAAAACGGTCGGAGAAGTGAGCGTGCAACCAACTCATGTTCGGCTTGCCGCGCTCCGGCCGCGGTCCCCAGCTGTGGTCCATGGTGGACACACAGTTCACGGGGTAGCGCTTGCCGCGCACGCGCACGTCGCCAACGAAGCGTCCGGTTTGGTCGAAGTGGCCGTTGTAGGCCGTACCCCAGGCGAATTTGCCCGCTTTGCTTCCCGAGGCGGCCATTGGGTCCATGTCCGGATCGTGTATGTCGAACGGCGGCATCAGCGCCGCATAGCGCACGTGGATCTCGGTGCCGGCCCCGTCGTCATAGTCGATATCCCACTTCATGTTCGGCTCGGTGCAGCGAACCGTGAGCCCGTTGGCCAGGCGGTAATGGCACAGGTCGCGCGGCTCGGGAATCGGGAGATGCGCCTGCAAGTCGCAGAAGTCTGCTTGCCACGCATTGAGGGCGCGCTTGGAGTTCATGCAGATCGTAGAGAGCACGACGCCCAGATTCGGCCGAAACAGGGCATACACGCCGACGTTGAGCGGCGGATCGGTCGAATAGAAACCGAAGAAATTGGTTTCCGCCCAACTGGGCTTATCGGCGTCGGCGGGGTGAAACGCCGCGTCTTCGGGCTTTATCATTTCAGGCCTCCTCCTGCACCGCCGCATTGCCCAACGCGGCTGAAGGCCTACGTTAGCGGGGTTCTGCGCGCGGGTATAGTGCCGCGACCGCGAATTTCGGGCCGATGTTTTTATCGCTCGGCGATAACGACAAGACCTAAGCGTGCGCGCTACATTGACGCCGGGGGGCTCTTCCGCGCTGCCGAAGAGCCATGGACGTTCGCATGGAGGTCGCGGTGCGCCTGGCGCGGGTTGTCGGACAAGTCGTCTCGACCGTCAAAGAATCGGGCTTCAACGGCTTCAAGCTGTTGCTGGTGCGCGACGTCGACCAGCAAGCGCCCGCGGTCGGTGGATCGCAAACCGCAACTTATCTGGCCATCGACTTGGTCGGCGCCGGCGAAGGAGAAATCGTGGCAATCGCGTCGGGCAGCGCCGCGCGAGTAAGTTCTCCGGCGGGGAGCGTACCTACCGATGCGGCGATCGTCGCCATCGTCGACGACATTACGCTTGCCGGCAAACAAACCTACTCTAAGTTCTGAAACGATTCCTGGAGATCACGCAATGGTCACATCAAGTGGCGCGCTGCCGACAGGCGCGCTCGGACTGATCGAAACCAAAGGGCTGGTGGCGGCCATCGAAGCGGCCGATGCGATGGTGAAGGCCGCCAACGTGCGCCTTATGGGGCGCGAGCAGATCGGCGGCGGTCTGGTGACGGTCATGGTGCGCGGAGACGTGGGCGCGGTCAAGGCCGCGACCGACGCAGGCGCGGTGGCGGCCGGGAAAATCGGGGAAGTGATATCGGTACACGTGATCCCTCGGCCGCACGAGGATGTCGAACGTATCCTCGGCAACGCCGCCAAATAGGCGCGACGAGCCGCCGAACTTAACGAGGAGCAATCGATGGCGAACGAAACAGTGAGCAGCATACCGACCGGGGCGCTCGGATTGGTCGAAACCAAGGGCCTGGTCGCTGCAATAGAAGCGGCGGACGCGATGGTCAAGGCCGCCAATGTGCGCCTGATCGGGCGCGAGCAAATCGGCGGCGGATTGGTCACGGTCATGGTGCGGGGAGATGTCGGCGCGGTCAAAGCCGCCACCGACGCCGGCTCGATCGCCGCCAAGAAGGTGGGTGAGTTGATCTCGGTACATGTCATTCCGCGGCCGCACGAGGACGTCGAGCGCATTCTCGGTAAAGACGCCCAGGCGTCGAAGTGACGTAAGCTCGAAGAGCGCGATGGTGATAAGCGAGCATGGCGCTGCATGAGCCGGCCGATGTGGCGCTGGACGCCGATCTAGCCGCCTTGGCGCAGGCGCGCAGTAAGGCGCGTGCGGCGCGTGCGGCGCAGCAGGCGTTCGACGGCGCCACCCAAGAGGACGTCGATGCCATCGTGCAGGCGATGGCGCGCGCCGGCACGGCAGCGGCCAAGGAGTTGGCGCGGTTGGCCGTAGACGAGACCGGCTACGGCGTATTCGAAGACAAGATCCTCAAGAACCTCTACAACACGACGTTCGTTGCCGAGTCGATGGCGGCGATGCGTACCATAGGCGTTCTGTGGGTAGACGAGGCGGCACGCATGAGCGCCGTCGGCGCGCCGGTGGGGGTGATCGCAGCGCTGATTCCGGTAACCAATCCCACCTCCACGGTGCTGTTCAAGTGTCTCGCTGCGGTCAAGGCGGGCAACGCGATCGTCTGTTCACCCCATCCGCGGGCGGTGCGCTGCTGCTCGCGCGCTGCGCAGGTGATGGCAGAGGCGGCGGAGCGGGCCGGCGCGCCGCGCGGGCTGATCGCCTGCTTGGAAAAGGCATCGCTGCAGGCCACGCAAGAGCTGATGCGGCACCCCGATGTGGCGATGGTGCTCGCGACCGGTGGCGCGGACATGGTGCGCGCCGCCTATTCGTGCGGCAAACCCACCTACGCAGTCGGCCCCGGCAATGTGCCGGTTTACATTCATCGCAGCGTGCCCGACTTGACCGAAGCGGCGGTGATGGTCGTCACGTCAAAGGCGTTCGACAACGGTACCGCCTGCGTCGCCGAACAGTCGGTCGTGCTCGACGAGCCGATCGCCGACGCCGCTCTGGAGGCATTTCGCGCCAACGGCGTCGCGCTGCTCGACCCCGACGCGCAAGCGCGATTAGCGGCGATTCTTTTCGACGAGCGAGGCGTGTTGCGCGCGGCCAACGTCGGGCAATCGGCCGTCGAACTCGCGCGCCGGGCTGGTTTCACCGTGCCGGAGACGACCCGCGTGCTGGGCGCACTATTGAGCGAGGTCGGCGCGGCGGCGCCGTTGTCGCGCGAAATTCTGGGGCCAGTGCTGTCATTCTATCGAGCCGGCGACTTCGATCAGGCGCGCGAGCGCTGCGCGCAGATCCTGGCGTTCGGCGGGGCCGGCCATACGCTCGGCATTCACGCCAGCGAGGCGGAGGTGGTGGCGCGCTTGTCCGGCTTGCCCGCCTCGCGCGTGCTGGTGAACACGCCCACTTTGTTTGGCGGCATGGGCTACAGCGCCGCGACCGGCGCTTCGTTCATGCTCGGCACCGGGACCTGGAGCGGGTCGATCACCTCGGACAACGTCACGCCGCTTCATCTGATCAACATCAAGCGCGTCGCGCACGAGGTGCGCCCCTGGCGCGATCTCTACGCGCTGCGCGCGAGCGCCCAATGAGCCTGGCTGCTGTTCGAAGTTCACCGCCTGCCAGCGCAGCGGTGGATGAATTCTTGCGCGAGGCAGTCGCGCGTCTGCGCTCGCCGGCGAGCGGATGGGACGCTCCCTTACGATGCGGGGTGGATCTCGGCACAGCGACGATCGTTCTCACCGTCGTGGACTGGGTCGCCAAGCGAGTGGTGCGCGACGGGGTGGTCGTCGACTTCGCCGGCGCGGTCGCTGCGGTCGTCGAACTCAAGTCTCGTGCAGATGAACAGCTGGGCTTCGCCCTGGATGCGGCGGCGACGGCATACCCGCCGGGGGTGGGGAGAGAAGAGGCACGCGCCTGCCGCTTCGTATTGGAGCGCGCTGGACTCGAATGCCGGAGCTTGGTCGACGAGGTATCGGCAGCGCAGGCGCTGCTCGAGCTTCGCGAGGGCGTCATCGCCGACGTAGGCGGAGGATCTACCGGCGTGGGAGTCGTCTTGGACGGCGAGATCGTGCAGCTCAGCGACCGTCCCGGCGCGGGCTATCACCTGGACCTAATCCTCGCCGGCGCGCTCGGCATCGATGTGAACGCTGCGGAGTTGGAGAAGCGCAAGCCCGAGCACTTGGCAATACTGCGTCCCGGCCTCGAGCGCATCGCCGAATCGATCCGACGTCAGGTGGGCGACCGGCGTTGCGGCCCGCTGCATCTAGTAGGCGGCGCTCTTATGCTGCGTGGTGCGGGCGACATCATCCGCCAATATCTCGGCTGGGAAGTGGTCGAGTATCCCCACGCGTTGTTCATCACCCCTTTCGGCATCGCCCTGAGCTGAGCCATGGATAACCCGTTGCGAGCCTTTGTATTCATCGATCGCATGCAGCCCCAGGCGGCGGCTCACGTCGCCGCGACCTGCCAAGGCGACGTGCCGGTGGCGGGCATGGCCGAGTTGTTTATCGAGGTCGCTCCGGGCAACGAGATCTTCGGCGTTGCGAATGTGGCGCTGAAAGCG
>CAZILI010000159.1:0-8367 GCA_964539965.1 uncultured Burkholderiales bacterium
AAGGTCCCCATTGCCCCCGACGTGAAGGCCGACATCATTGCGCGCGGTACACCGGGTTTTTCCGGCGCGGATCTGGCGAATCTGGTCAACGAAGCGGCGCTGTTCGCGGCGCGCAGCAACAAGCGGCTGGTCGACATGGATGACTTCGAGCGCGCCAAGGACAAGATTGTCATGGGGGCCGAGCGCAAGTCTATGGTCATGCCGGAGGAGGAGCGGCGCAATACCGCGTATCACGAGTCCGGGCACGCGCTTGTGGCCAAGCTCCTGCCGAAGACCGATCCGGTGCACAAGGTCACTATTATTCCGCGCGGGCGGGCGCTGGGCGTGACCATGCAGCTACCCGAGAAAGACCGCTACAGCTACGACCGCGGGTACCTGCTCAACAACATCGCCGTACTGTTCGGCGGACGCATCGCCGAAGAGGTCTTCATGAATCAGATGACCACCGGCGCGTCGAACGACTTCAAGCGCGCCACCGAAATGGCCCGCCGCATGGTCATGGAATGGGGCATGAGCGACGCACTCGGGCCGATGGTGTACGGCGAGAACGAAGGCGAAGTAGTCTTGGGTCGCGCGAGCACGACGCAGCAACACGTGTCGGAGTCGACCATGCAGAAGGTCGACGCCGAGATTCGCCGCATCATCGACGCTCAGTACGCTTTGGCGCGCAAGCTGCTCGAAGACAATCGAGACAAAGTTGAGGTCATGGCGAAGGCATTGCTGGACTGGGAAACCATCGACGCCGAGCAGATCGACGACATCATGGCGGGCCGACCGCCGCGGGCGCCCAAGCCGGTGCAGCCGCCGAGCGCAGCGTCATCCAGCGGCGGACCCCCGAGTGGAACGGCGACTTCTCCCGCCACCACCCCCGCACAGCAAGCGTAAGAACCTCAAGCACTTCGATTAGAATGACGCGCCGCCCGCTTCGGGCGGCGCGTTCTTTTTTGTGCGTCCCTGGCCCGGTATATGGAGTGCGCTGGGGCGAATATCCGGGGTATACCTCATACAGCGCACTACAGATAAGAGTTTCGCCGTGGTACTATGCCGAGTATAAGCCGAGAGGAGAATGCCGTGCTTTCCGACCTGAAGGGCAAAGTCGTACTCATCACGGGTGCTAGCACCGGCATCGGCGCGGCGGCGGCGCGAGCCTTCGGCGCACAAGGCGCCCGCGTCGCCGTGCACTACAACCGCAGCCGAGCAGAGGCCGAGCAAGTGGCCGCCGACATCCGCCGCGACGGCGGGGAGGCGATCACCGTGCAAGGCGATGTGGCGGTGGGAGGGGTGCCCGAGTCGATCGTCAAGGCGGGTGTGGAAGCGTTCGGTCGCCTGGACGTTCTTATCAATAACGCGGGCAGCATGGTGCGCCGCGCGTTGGTGTCGGATTCGGACGATGCGCTGTTGGAAGCGCTGTTGAGTGTCAATGTGCGGTCGATGGTCGCCGCAAGTCGCGCCGCGTTGCCGTATTTTCGCAAGCAGGGCGCAGGTAACATCATCAATACGTCCTCCATCGCAGCGCGTAACGGCGGTGGTCCGGGAGCGGTCCTATACGCAGCAACCAAGGGGTTCGTCAGCTCGTTCACCCGCGGCCTCGCTAAAGAGTGCGCGAAGGACCACGTGCGGGTAAACGCGGTGGCACCGGGCGTAGTGTCGACGCCGTTTCACGAGCGATACACCTCGGCGCAGATCTTGGAGGCGGTCAAGGCCATGATCCCTATGGGCCGGCTGGCCGAAGCCGAGGAATGCAGCGGGGCTTTCTTGTACCTCGCCTCCGACGCGCTGTCGGGCTATGTCACGGGCCAAATCCTGGAGGTGAACGGCGGGCAGTTAATGCCTTGATCGGAGGACAGAGGACTGAAGACAGAGCTCAGATGACGGGGGCCGCAAGACAACAGACTGAAAAGACCCTGCGCTGCGGTCGGTTCGAGCTTGCGCTCACGCGCCCGCTGATCATGGGCATCGTCAATGTCACGCCCGACTCCTTCTCCGACGGCGGTCGCTATCTTGCCGCTGAGGCGGCGATCGCGCACGCTCGCGAGCAGATCGCGGAGGGCGCGGATATCCTCGATATCGGCGGCGAGTCGACGCGGCCCGGCGCGGTGCCGGTCGACGCCAAGCAGGAACTAGCTCGCGTGCTGCCGGTGATCGAGGCACTTGCCGGCGCCGCGATTCCGCTCTCGATAGACACCATGAAGGCCGACGTGATCCGCGCGGCGATCGCTGCCGGTGTCAGCGTGGTGAACGACGTCAATGCGCTGCGCGGCGAGGGTACACTCGAGGCGTGCGCCCAGTCGGACGTCGCGGTGTGCCTTATGCACATGCTGGGCGAACCGCGCACCATGCAAGAGAATCCCCACTACCGGGACGTAGTCGCCGAGGTGAAAGGCTTCCTTGCCGAGCGCTCGCAGGCGGCGCGACAGGCCGGCATCGAGCACGAGCGCATCGTGCTCGATCCCGGCTTCGGTTTCGGCAAGACGCGCGAGCACAACCTCACCTTGCTGCGCCGCCTGCACGAGTTCTCAGAGCTGGGCTATCCGGTGTTAGCCGGCTTGTCGCGCAAGTCGGTACTCGGCAAGATCACCGGTCAAGAAGTCGTGGCGCGGCTGCCGGCCAGCGTCGCCGCGGCCGTGATCGCGGCGCAACGCGGAGCGCACATCTTGCGCGTGCATGACGTGCGGGCCACGCGGGATGCCCTTGCTATACTGCGCGCAGTGGAGGGACAGGCATGAGCAGAACCTACTTCGGCACCGACGGCGTACGCGGGCGCGTGGGGGAAGCGCCCATCACACCCGATTTCGTGCTCCGCTTGGGCTACGCCGCCGGCAGTGTCCTCGTCACTTCGAATCACGATCCCAAAGACCGCGAGCGACCAACCGTCATCATCGGCAAGGACACGCGCATCTCGGGCTACATGATCGAGTCCGCGCTGGAAGCGGGCTTCTCCGCCGCGGGTGTGGATGTGCTGTTAGTGGGCCCCATGCCGACACCCGGCATCGCGTACTTGACGCGTGCGCTGCGCTTGCAAGCGGGCGTCATGATCAGCGCGTCGCACAATCCCTACGACGACAACGGCATCAAATTCTTTGCCGCCGGCGGCACCAAGCTCCCCGACGAGATCGAAATGGCGATCGAGGCCGAACTCGATCGGCCGCTTAAGACCAAAGCATCGGCCCAACTCGGTAGAGTTCGCCGGATCGAGGACGCGCAAGGCCGCTATATCGAGTTTTGCAAGAGCACCTTCCCGAACGAGCGCGACCTACGCGGCATGCGCATCGTGGTGGATTGCGCCAACGGCGCGACCTACCATATCGCCCCGCCCGTGTTTCACGAGTTGGGAGCCGAAGTCGTTCCGATCGCGAATTCGCCCAACGGCACCAATATCAACGACAAGTGCGGCGCCACCCATGTGGCGGCGCTGCGCACGGCGGTGTTGGCGAACGAAGCCGATCTCGGTATCGCCTTGGACGGCGACGGCGACCGTCTGATGATGTGCGATGCCGACGGCAAGGTGTTCGACGGCGATCAACTCCTGTTCGCCATCGCCAAGCACTGCAAGCGCCACGGCACGCTTAAAGGTGGGATAGCGGGAACGCTCATGAGCAATCTCGCGCTCGAGCACGCGCTCGCCAAGCTGGAGGTCCCATTTGCCCGAGCGAAGGTGGGAGACCGATATATTCTTGAATTATTGGAAGAAAAAGGATGGTCCTTCGGGGGAGAAAACTCCGGGCACATCATCTGCCGCGACAAGCACACCACCGGGGACGGCATCGTCTCTGCACTGCAAGTGCTGACCGCGTTGCGCGTCAGCGGCGAAACCCTGGACCAGTTTACCGGAGAGCTCGAACTCTATCCGCAGATACTGATCAACGTCGGCGTGCCTAAGGGGTTCAATTTCAAGGAAAACAGTTTGGTGCTGGAGGCGGTCTCAGCCGCCGAGACCGATCTCGAAGGCAGCGGCCGAGTGTTGCTGCGCCCTTCGGGAACCGAGCCCGTACTCCGCGTCATGGTCGAAGGCGAGTCCGAGAGCCAGGTGAGGCGGTGGGCGGAGCATATCGCCACAGTCGTGCGCGAAGCCGTGGCCTAGCACCCTGCGGCGCCTTATGGAAGTCCCGGTTTGTTACAAGTGTAAGGCAACTTCCTACGTCAAATTCGTCGCGCTTTGTATTGGCGGGTCACCACCCCCGCGTTAAGATTCGCCTCGCGTATGTGCTTCACACCTCAACCCCGCGTCCCTATCGCGGGGTTTTTTTTCGCCCCTCGCAAGAACGAGATTCCAGCCCGCCGCAGCCCCTCACTAAAGCTGTAGGGGGAGTTGGCCGATATTCTCGAGATCGTCCCTTGCACTTTCGCTGACAATGGTAACTTGGTCTGCATCGCTATACTTGGCCGCATTGGCAACGACGGCCACAGTCCTGGCCTGGTGCGGCGCCGCGCGCGCCCGCGCCGCGAGTGGGCTTGCTCGCGAAGTGCGAGAAAGGCAGCGTCTGGAGCGGGCGGGACAAGCCGCTGACGACACCTTGCGTGGTCTGATCGAGGCCTATCCGATTGCGGCATTTGTTTGCGATCGCGCCGGCGTACTGACCTTGTGTAACGCCACCGCGGCGCAGGCATTTTGCTGGTCGCCAGCCGACACGCTCGGGCGCGTCCCCCCCATCGGCGAGTTGGACAACAAGATCTCCTTCTCCGCGCTGTGCGAGACGGTGCTGAGCGGATGGTGCTGCGCGCGTGGCCAGACCCGCCTGCGCCGTGCCGACGGCAGCGAACTCGAACTCGCGCTGACCTTGATGCCGACACGCCACGCCGGCAGAGACGCGATCGTATGCTTGGCCAATGCGGGTGGGACCGGCAACGTCGAATCGGAGCTGCGCCAGCAGCTGCACTTTATTCGCGAATTGGTCGAAACCATTCCGAACCCCCTGTATTTCGAGGACGCCCACGGTCGGGTGCTAGGCCTGAACCGCGCTTGGGAGAGATTTTTCGGCCTCGAGCGCGAAACGTGCGTGGGCAAGGACTCTCAGGAGGTCCTGCCGCCAGAATTGATCGACGACCAGGCGGCGGCGGAACCTAGGAGCACCGTACGGCCGCAGCATCGTGTGCGGGGCGGCGTGCTCCGCGGCGCAGACGGGCTGGTGCACGACGTAATTTTCCACCGAAGCACGTTCACGCGTCCGGACGGCACTGCCGCCGGCGCGATTGGACTCATCAGCGACGTGAGCGCGCTCAAGCGCGCCGAAAGTGAAGCGCGCAGCGCGCGCGAGCGGCTGAAACTCGCTGTGGAAAGCTCCAATCTGGTCCTTTGGGACTTGGACCTCGAATCGCGGACCATTTATCTGAGCCCACAGTGGGCGCTGCTGCGCGGGCGCAAGGCGCAGGAAACCACCTTGCCGCTCGCCGCGTGGGCGGATTACTTGCATCCCGAGGACGTCGGCCAGGCCACCAACTGCTTCGTCGCCACACTGAAGGGTGAGCAGCCAGATTTTCGCGCCGAAGCTCGTATCAAGACCGCCGGTGAAGACTGGAAATGGATGGCGGCGCACGGCAAGGTAGTCGAATGGCACGCAAACGGCCGGGCGAAACGGGTGACCGGTACGGGTACGGATATCACTGCGCAAAAGACCGCCGATCAGGCGTTGCGCGCGAACGAAGAGCGATTCCGGCTCATCACCGAAAACGTGAGCGACCTGATTGCGGTAGTCGACACCGAAGGCAAGCGCGTCTTCAACAGCCCGTCGTACCAGGCGTTGTTCGGGCCGGAAGGACCGGTGCCCGGCAGCAGCTCCTTCGAGCAGATTCATCCCGACGATCGCGCCCGCGTGGTCAGCGTGTTCCGCGATACGCTCGCCACCGGTGTGGGCCGTCGTACGCAGTTCCGCTTCTGCGCCAAGGACGGCAGCGTGCGGCATATCGAGTCGCAGGGCAACGTCATTCGCGACCAGGCCGGCAACGTCCACCGCATCGTGGTCGTGTCGCGCGATGTGACCGAGCGGTTGATGGCCGAGGAGCGGCTGCGCCACTTGTCACAACACGACATGCTGACCAACCTACCGAATCGCACGCTGCTGAAAGACCGACTAGAGCAAGCGCTGCGCCAGGCGCAGCAGTACCAAAAGCGAGTCGCCATACTATTTATCGACTTGGACAACTTCAAACAGGTCAACGACGTATCAGGACATCGGGTCGGAGATCAGATCTTGCGCGAAGTGGCGCGCCGTTTCGGCCGCTGCCTGCGCGGCGACGACACGGTCGCGCGTCAGGGCGGCGATGAGTTTATCGCCATGATCCCCAACCTCGACCATCGAGAGCACGCCGGCTCGATCGCGCGCAAGTTGCTGAACTCCCTCGACACCCGCTGCGTGGTGAACGGCATGGAGTTCGACGTCAGCGCAAGCATCGGTGTCAGTGTGTTCCCCGACGACGGCACCGATAGCGAGACTCTGCTCAAGCACGCCGATATCGCGATGTACTACGCCAAGGAGCAGGGACGCAACCGCTATCAGTTCTTCGATGCCGCCATGAACACGGCGATCGCCGAACGCTTGTCGATGGAGCGAAATCTGCGTCTGGCGCTGGCAAACGAAGAGTTGGTGCTGCACTACCAGCCGCAGATCGATCTGAGTTCCGGCGCCGTCGTCGGCGCGGAGGCGCTGATTCGCTGGCGCCACCCCCAGTTGGGATTGATCGGCCCGATGCACTTCATCCCGCATGCAGAAGAAAATGGCCTCATCGTGCAGATCGGCGAGTGGGCGCTGCGTGCGGCGTGCCGCTGGGGAGTCGAATGGGCACGCGAAGGCAAGCCGCCGCTAAGGATTGCGGTCAACGTCTCGGGCAAACAATTCGCGCAGCAAGACTTTCTCGACAAGGTTGCCGGCATTCTGGCCGAAACCGGCTTCGACCCGAACGGTCTGGAGCTAGAGTTGACGGAAAGCATCGTCATGCAGAACGTCGACCACAACATCGCAACCTTGGATAAGCTCGCCCAGATGGGAATACACATCTCGATCGACGATTTCGGCACCGGCTACTCGAGTCTCGGCTACCTGAAGCGCTTTCCCATACACAAGCTCAAGATCGACCGGTCGTTTGTGCGCGACATCACGACCGATCGCAACGACGCCGTCATCGTCACCACGATCATCGCGATGGCCAAGGCGCTCGGCATCAAGGTGACCGCGGAAGGGGTCGAAACGCAAGAACAGCTCGACTTTCTGCACGCCAAGGGTTGTGACTCTGCCCAGGGATACCTGTTCGGCAAACCGGTGCCCGAGACGGAGTTCGGCGCCGTTCGACCAGCAGCGGCGCACCCGGCACGCCACGCCGCATAGCGCGCGCCCGCTTAGGCTACCCGCCCCGAATCTGCGCCAAGATCGAAACGTGCACCGCGTCCCCCGCGCGCTCGGCCTCCGCCAAACAAGACTCGACTTCTTCCCATTGCCGCGCGCGCGCCGCCAGCTCCAGGGCGCGCGCCGTCTCGCTCAACGGAATCGCCCCGATCACCAGAGCGGCGCCTTTTATACGATGCGCCAGGCGCGCAACGTTGTCGTGATCTCGCTGCAAAATGCCTTCGCGTAGCGCCGCGTACTCGCGCTCGCGCTCAGCCAGGTAACCCTGTAACGCGGCGTTGAGCACGTTAACGTCACCCAGGGTTTCGAACAGGCCGGCGAAATCGACGATCGCCCGCGCCGTGGTCGCGGAGGTACTGCCGAGCGCGGTCGCGGCGGCCTCCTCTGGAGCCGCTGGCCGCCGAGGCAACCAGTACTCGAGCTTGGCGCTCAGAGGTCCGAGGCCGACCGGCTTCGCCAGGTAGTCGTCCATCCCGGCCGCCAAGCACTTGGCCGACTCGCCCACCAGGGCATTTGCCGTCAGCGCGATCATCGGTGTGTGTCGCTCGGTGTCGTGTTCTAGCCGTCTCACCTGGCGCGCGAGCTCGTAGCCGTCCATCACCGGCATCTGGCAATCGATCATCACAAGCGCGTACTGGCCCGTGCGCCACGCCGTCAGGGCCTGGCTCCCGTCCTCGAACACGTCGGCGTTGTAGCCGAGCATCGCCAATTGCTGTCGAACTAGAACCTGATTGGTGGGATGATCCTCAGCGACGAGAATCAGGCGGCCATCGCGGATCGCCTCCTCCCGCGTGGGCACGGGACTTCTGCTGCGCGCCTCACCGGACGCCTGCTGTGATTCGCGCACTCTAATACCGAGCGCGAGATCGATCGCCATCTCCAAAGTCGATGGCAGCAGCGGATTGCTTGAGATCGAGACCAGTTCGGACTCGAAGTCGGCACTGCTCGGCGCTGCGGACACCACGATCATGCGATGCGGCTCGAGGCCTGCACGCCTCGCTAGATCCAGGGGTGAGAGTCCAAAGCGCTG
>CAZILI010000160.1:0-8358 GCA_964539965.1 uncultured Burkholderiales bacterium
CTCTTCGGCGATGACCTGCACAGACACGCGCACCAGCGGACGCACGTCGGCGGCCAGCAGGCCGTCGCTGCGAGCGACCAGCACCACTTCGAACTCCCCAGCGAGTCCCGCCATCACTTGGGTGACGCGTGGATCGAGCGCGCGGGCGTAGCCTTCCAACCGCTCGAGCAAGGCGACCTTGTCTTGGTCAACGAGGCTCGCGATCGGGTCTTGCGGCAAGTAGAGGTTCCGTGCGTTGGCGTTGCGAGTCGCCGGCACGCGCTGGTTGCCCCCGAGGCGAGCGATGGCGCGCGTGGCCGAGGCGGCGGCCTCTAGCGCGCTTAGGTTGATCTCATCGGAGTAGGCAAACGCGGTTTTTTCGCCGCTAACAGCGCGCACGCCCACGCCCTGTTCGATACTGAAGCTGCCCGACTTGACCTGCCCTTCTTCCAGGCTCCAACCCTCGGATCGGGTGTACTGGAAGTACAAATCCGCGTAGTCGACCCTGTGCGACATGATCTCCCCGAACACCTTTTCCAGCGCCCGCTGATCCAAGTCGAAAGGCGCCAACAAATAGCGATCGGCCGTGGCAAGAAGTTGTGTGGATTCCATAGCTTAAATAAACTTTCCTAAGAGATGAATCAGGTGTCCCGCAAGCTTGCGCCGGCACACCACCGCCCTAAGTGTACTCGCCGGCTTACCCGCTCACACGCGGTGTATGGTGCGGTGAGTGAGGGCGGGTAGGCTTTTGCGGATGCTGGTTAGATATCTGGGGTTGATGCCGGCGATTACCACACCCGAGCCGCGCGGCAACCGGTCGAGCACGGCGCCCCACGGATCGACGATCATAGAGTCGCCATGCGTCTCGCGGCCGGAGCGATGATAGCCGCCCTGCGCGGGCGCCAGCACGTAGGCCTGGTTTTCGATTGCCCGTGCGCGGATCAACGCCTCCCAGTGGGCGCGTCCGGTGGTCGCGGTAAACGCGGAAGGAACGGTGATCAGATCGACGTCCTTCATCGCGCGATACAACTCCGGGAAGCGCAGGTCGTAGCACACGGACAAGCCCAGGCGACCAAAGGGCGTCGGCACGACCACCACCTTGTCGCCGGGTTCGATCGTCTTGGACTCGTTGAAGCGTTCTTCGCCCAACTCCAAGCCAAACAGGTGAATCTTGTCGTAGCGCGCGACACACTTGCCTTGGTCGTCGTACACGAGCGAGGAGTTGCGCACTTTCTCCGGCACGCTCGCTTCGAGCGGAATCGAGCCACCGACGATCCAGACTCGATTGCGCTTGGCCGCCATGCTCAAGAACTCCTGAATCGGCCCTTTGCCTGGCTTCTCGCGCGCAGCGACTTTGTCGGTGTCTTTGAGCCCCATGAGCGCCCAGTGCTCGGGCAAGGCCACCAGGCTGGCGCCTTGCACGGCCGCCATCTCGATCAAGCGATCGGCTTCAGCGAGATTGCCGTCGATCGATGGGCCGGAAGCCATCTGTATCGCGGCGATGCGGAAAATACCGCGGATTGGCTTGGCTTTGCCGAAGCCGGAATTGGCCTGTTTGATGGATTTCTTGCTGGCAGCGCTCATGGCCGAATTCTAGCGCAATAGCCTTGGCTTCTCGGGCGCCGGCCGGGCTACTTTGGCGACGACCGGATCCGCCCAACCGCCCGTCACTTTGTATTCAAAGCCGAACGCCTTATCGATCGGATTGCGCAGAATCTTCTGCACCACGTAGGCTGCCGCACCTGCGGCCGGCCCCGCGGCGAGCGCGCCGGCTATCGCGACAGTTTCACCCAAGCTCGGCACCACCTTGACGCTCAGATCCTGGGTTTCGTTGGCGACGTCCGCGCTGCCGGTAAGCCCGACCGTCGCCGAGGGCCCCCACATGGTCAGATTGTCGGACTTCATCACGCCGCGAGTAATGGCAACCGTGCCGGCGATTTCGTTGAAGGCGAAGCCGCTGGAAAAGACGTCACGAAAATCCAAGGTGATGCGCCTGGGCAGGGATTGCAGGCTCAAGATGCCGAGCAGCTTCGCCGCCCCTGGCTCGGCTTTCAAGAACTGCCCCGACTTGGCCGACACCGCCAGGTTGCCGCTCAAGGTGGGCGGATTGAGCGCGAACGACTCGCCCAGCCAAGACAGCGATCCCGTCAATTCCGCAGTGCCTCCCTTCACGGTGTTCGGGTAGCCGAGATCGCCCAGCAAACTGCCGATGTCCTTCGCCGACAGCTGCACGTTCATGCTGGTCTGCGGCCGTTTGAGCCAGCCCTGCCAGATCCCGTCGGCGCTGAACACCGCGTTCGGGTTCTTGATGCTGACCGAGCGCATGCGCCAATCCTGTCCCTGCGGCAGCGCGTCCAAGTCCAAGTGGCCGAGCTTGCGCGCGCCGATGCGAAAATCCTCCGCCGTGACTCGCACCGCAGGGTAGCGAACCGTGCCCGCTTCCCGCACGACAGGCGCCTCGCCTAAGTCATCGGACGGCCCGGCGCGAGTCGGCGGCGGGATGATGAGGGTCTTGAATCGGCCGGTGAAGGCACCGCCCGCTTCGCTGCGCCACGTCGCCGCACCGTTCACTTCCGGGCCCGAGAACGCGAGTTGCCAAGCGCCGGGTTGGGTCTGGCTTGCGTTGACTCCCAGTTCGGTAAACCCACGACCGAACAGCGTAAGCTTGCCGACCTTGACGTTGGCGCCCGCCAAGGCGGGGAACACCTGCTCAGCCTGCTGCGAATCACCTTCTTTGCGCGCCGGCGGCGAGAGCAGCGTGCGCCAGCCGTCGGCGTCCAGCGTGGGCAAGGTGCCGCTCAGCCAAATCCCGTCGCGCCCTGCCTTGAGCGCGGGTGCCGCACCGAAGGCGACCTCGACTCGGTTCAACTTGTTCGCCGTTCCCGGCGCAAAGGCTAGCTGCGCCACACCAAAATCACCCAGCCTGATTCGGGTTTGCCGGCCAGCAGCCGGGCCGCCGGTGAGATCGTCGATCTCCAGGCGCATGGGCGTCGGCGCGCTCTTGCGCAGCGGCAGCGGGAGAGCGGATTCGACGCCGACCAAATTGCTCGTTAGCCTGGCCCGCTGCTGCTTGGCGCCTAGGCTGAATTCACCATTCCACGCCGTGCGCCCGTCGAGGTAACGCAGCACGGGCGCGTCGAACGACTTGCGCAACGCCGCCATATCGGCTTCCCCCGAGGCGCGAATAGCGACCCGGTCGGCATCCAGATCGCGCAACTCGAGTGTGAGCGGCCCGCCGAAGGCCTGCGCGCGGGCGGTGATCTGAGTGTCGGCCTTGCCTTCGCGCGAGACCATACGCGCTTTCCAGTCGACATTGCCGGACAGATATTCGACGGCAGGCGCATCGAGCGCGCGCGCCAGCACTGCTGGCGTGGCGAGCCCCCCGCCGTCGATGACTAGAGCCCCGTCCTGGCCGCGGGTCAGCTTAAACTTGGCCGGTTCGCCGAACAGCGACGTCACCGCGGTCGCATCCAAAGTGGTCTTCCCCGGAGCGATCTGCACGCTCGCCTTCCAATCGGTTGGCCCACTCAGATACTTGAACGCGCCGTTCTTCATCTCGCCGCGTAGGCCTGCGGCGCTCGCCGTTCCGCTCGCCTCGATTTGCATGCCGCCGCGAGCCGGGTTGGCGATGCGCACTGTGGCCGGTCCGCCTAGAATTTGCACCCGCAACTGTTGCGCCGAAATGCCGGACTCGGTGAAGCGTACGTCTCCCTTGATCAGACTGAGCGCCGGCATCGTGCCCTTGCCGTCGTCGAGGCTCGCTCCATTCAAGGCAACGGTCCCCGCAACCTTGGTCTGCACGAGCCGGCGCACCGGCAGGCTGAGTTTGAGTGCGACGTTGATGTTGCCGCTGCCATCGAGCGCGTCGAGCGCGCCGTTGGTTGCCTCGCGCACCGGGCTTTCGCGCAGCAAACGCAATCCATCGGACAGGCCGCCGCTGCCGTTACCGCTGATCTCGATGATTTCGTCGTGATGTGCCAAGTCCGCAATCACGGCGAGCGCGTTGTGGATCTTGAGCGTATCGAAAAGGCGCCCGCCGCTGCCGCGTATTTCCATGCGCTCGCCATGGAACAGAAGCTCCCCATCGACATTGCGTATCGCCGGCCAATCCGGTGCATAGGCAAACAGTACGCCACGCGCCTTGGCGGTAATCTTGAATACGCCGCCCGCGTCGCCGGCGAACGGAAAGTCGTACATATCTCCCTTGAGGACCAGGTTCGCTTCCGGGCCCTTCCCCGCCTGGATCGCGTTCTTCAGCCACACCCGCAAAGGCTCGCCGAGGATGCGCGGCACATAGCGATATATCGCCGCGCCGTCGATGTCGACGAATTTGGCAGTCAGGTCGACCCAGCCGGGGCGCTCCGGCACTGTCTTGTAGACACCTTTCACCTCCACACTCGCGTCGCGGTTGGCAAGGCGTACCGACTGGATGTCAACCTCGGCGCGCTCGCCGATCTTCCAACTCGTCTGCGCGGCTACGCTGGCGAACTCGAGCGGTTGCCACAACACCTTAGGCGCGGAGAAGCCGACGTTTTTCGCATCGAGGCTCAGGCGTCCGCCTGCTTGGCTCGCCTCGATCGTACCGGTGAGACCGACCAAGCCGGGTAGGCGATCCAGCGGCCGCCAGCCGAGCTCGCTGAAGCTGCCTTTCCCGGCATAGCTGACGAGTGCGTCCTGCTTGGTCTCCCATTGCAGGCTAAAGTCGGTCAACTGTCCGGTCGGCGCCAGCGCCTGCAAGGTCTCGCGAACCTTGACGGTCAGGGGCAGGCTGTTCAGCACGGGCTGCAGGGCGGAAAGCTCGAACTGCGTGGCGCTGAATTTACCGAGGTCCGGCTTGCCGGCCGCACCGGGCGTGAGGCTCAAGCGAAAGTTCCCCGGCGGCAACACGCGCTTGTTCGCCAAGGTCGCTTTCAGCTGGTCGGCCGCGACCTCGAAACCGGAACCTTGATGCCGGTAGTTCAGGCGCCCGGACAGGGCGGCGAGTTCGAGCGGCGGACCGTCGCTGCGCAGCTCAGCCACCACCTGTTCGAGCTTGACGTCGGCCTGCACTTCGAACTGCCCGGCGCCGTCGCCCCGTAGGGTGGCGCTCACGTCGCCGCGCCCGCTCGTGAATGCCGGGGGAAGACGTAGGTACTTTCGCAAGGCAGACAGATCGGCGTGCGCGCCGCGCGCGCTGATTTCACCGCTCCAATCCGCCAGCCGTGTGGCCAACTGGCCGCGCAAGTCACCGCGCACTTCCAGCGGTCCGGCGACCTCGGCCGGCGGGCGTCCGGTGAGCACGAATCGGTGATGAGAACCATCATTGTCGATGCGAAGATCGAGATCGGTCAAGATGAACGGCGTATCGAACGCGAGCGCGTCACGCCACGACACCGTCGCGTCGTTGACGATTAGGCTTTCCTGCTTGAGCAGCCATTCGCCGAATCCGCCGCCCGCATCGTCGGGCTTCTGTTCGATGGCGATCCCCGCCACGTACAGTTGGCCGCGCTGGTCGCGCCGCACGGCCAGCACCGGGCGATCGACTTCGATGCTGTGAAATCGCGGCGCGCCGCGGAATAACGTCCACCACGACAAGGTACCTTGCACTTGGTCGAGAAACAGCGCCGGCCGACCGGAGGAATCGGCGATCGCCAGCCCTTGCAAGGTCAGGCGCGGGCGCACGCGGTCCCAGCGCGCCTCGACCTGAGCGATCGAAATCGGCACGCCGGCCGCGGCGCTGAGGGTCTGTTCGATGTGCCCGCGAAACCGCGAGATGTCCGGCAGCAACCAGTACTTGAGTGCAAGAAACGCGCCGGCTAGCAAGATACCGGCGACAACGACAATTCCCCCCCCGATTCGCAACGTCCAGGCGAGACTTCGCTTTATCATTGGATGAGCGAACCCATGGCCCGATAGTAGCGGCTTTGCGCTCGCGCCGCCAACTCGCTAGGGAGCAAATATTTCTTCCCTTTCAACATCTTCAACAAAATTCGGCAGGCATCTGTTGATAAGATGCGCTGAGCGCGAAAAAGTTTTCGCGGCACGTTCCGACGCTTGCGTAACCGACTAGCGATGTCCGTCGACAGCGTGACCCGCATCACCCGCTTGAGCCACTACGCGCGACGCGCGCTGGAGGCGAATCCCGCCCTAGCCGTCGAGCTTCGAAGTGAACCGGCGACGCCGCTCACCCGCGAGGCGATGCTGGCCGCGCTGCAGGCAACCCGAACCGGTGAAGCGCAGGGACTGATGCGCGCGTTGCGAGAGCTTGCAGCGCGCGTGCTATTGCGCGTCATGCTGCGCGATCTGGCCGGGCTCGCGGACTTGCGCGAAGTCACCGCGACCATGTCGGACTTCGCCGAGGTCGCCATCGAAGCTGCGCTCGACTGCGCGCAGCGCGCATTCACGCAGACCTACGGTACACCGCTCGGCGCAGACAGCGGCACCCCGCAGCAGCTGATCGTCGTCGGAATGGGAAAACTCGGTGGCCGCGAGCTGAACGTATCCTCCGACGTCGATCTGGTGTTCGTCTACCCCGAAGAGGGCGAGACCACCGGCCCGCGTCGCGTGAGCAATCACGAATTCTTCACCTTGGTGGGCAAGCAGTTGATCGCGATCCTGCAGGAGCGCACCGAGCAGGGCTTCGCGTTTCGCGTCGACATGCGGCTGCGCCCGTACGGCGACAGCGGCGCACTGGCCGCCAGCTTCGCCGCACTGGACGAGTATCTCATCGGCCAAGGACGCCAGTGGGAACGCTACGCCTGGATCAAGGCGCGCCCGTTGACCGGCGAGCGGCACACCGAGCTAGAAGAATTGGTGCGCCCGTTCGTGTTTCGCCGCTATCTCGACTACTCGGCGTTCGCCAGCCTGCGCGAGTTGCACGCGCAAGTGCGTGCCGAAGTCAATCGCCGTGATCGGCTCGACGACGTAAAGCTCGGTCCGGGCGGCATCCGCGAAATCGAGTTCATCGCGCAGGCCTTTCAGCTGATTCGCGGCGGGCGCGAAGCGGCGCTGCAACAGCGGCCCACGCTTGCGATCTTGTCGCATCTTAGGGAAGCTCGACTGCTGCCCTCGGCGGCGGTCGACGAGCTCACCGCTGCCTATGTATTCCTGCGCAGTCTGGAGCACCGGCTGCAGTATATCGACAACGCGCAGACTCACCGCGTGCCGGAGGCGCGGGAGGAGCGCGCGCGCATCGCCGAGAGTTTGGGCTTTGCCGAAGCCGACGCCTTCGAGGCGACTATGGCGGCGCATCGCAAGAACGTGACGCGACACTTCGAGGCGATCCTAAGCGCGACCGAGACGCCGCGCCCGCCTTCTCCGCTCGCCGGTGTGTGGGACGGCAGCACGGCCGCGACGCAAGCGACCGCCCTGCTGGAAGAGCATGGCTATAGCGAACCGAGCGAGGCGCTGCGGCGCTTGCGGGCGTTGCGCGAGGGCGCGCGCTACCAGCAGCTCCCCGAGGCGAGCCGGCAGCGCGTGGACCAGCTCATGCCTGCCATCGTGCTCGAGGCCGCGCGCGTCGGCGCGCCCGACGCGACCTTGCTGCGCATGCTGGATTTGATCGAAGCGATAAGCCGACGCGGCGCCTATCTGGCCCTGCTGGTCGAAAACCCGCAGGCGCTCGCCAAAGTGGCAGAACTGTCTTCCAAGAGCGGCTGGGCGGCGAGCTACCTGCGTCAGCACCCGATCTTGCTCGACGAGTTGCTGGATCATCGCGAGCTATTCACCTCGCCCGACTGGGCGCAACTGCGCCGCGCGCTGGAGGTCGAGCTGGGGCTCGTCAACGGCGACGTGGAGCGCGAGATGGATGTGCTGCGCCACGCCAAGCAGACGCAGGTGTTTCGACTGTTGGCGCAGGACTTGGCCGGCGTGCTGAGCGTGGAGAAGCTATCCGACTACTTGAGCGACCTCGCCGACTTGCTGTTGGGGCTGAGTCTCGAGCGCTGCTGGGCACGACTCGCGCGCAAGCATCGTGAGGCGGCACGCTTCGCCGTCGTCGGCTACGGCAAATTGGGAGGCAAGGAACTCGGCTACGGCTCGGATCTCGATGTCGTGTTCTTGTACGATGATCCGGCCGCCGAGGCGCAAGAGATCTACTCGCGCTTGGCACAGCGCCTGAACGCCTGGCTCACCTCGTATACGGCGGGCGGCGTGCTGTACGCGACCGATCTGCGGCTGCGGCCCGACGGCGTGAGCGGGCTGCTAGTGAGTTCGATCGACGCCTTCGCCGACTATCAGCGCGATCACGCCTGGACCTGGGAGCATCAAGCGCTGACGCGGGCGCGCTTCTGCGCGGGCGACGCAGAGGTCGGAGCGGCATTCGAGCGGCTGCGCATCGCGATACTGCGCCGGCCGCGCGATGCCTGCCTGGGCAGGCGTCGCGCCGGCCGTGCGCGTCCG
>CAZILI010000161.1:0-8347 GCA_964539965.1 uncultured Burkholderiales bacterium
ATCACCGCTGTGTTCAACGCTTACTTCGTCGGCGTGGTGGCGAACGACGCCGCCTGGGCAACCTTCGCTTGGACCGCAGCGCTCAGCCTGTCGTATATCGTGATGATCGTCACCGCCCCTCTGCTGGGCGCGTTCGCCGACGCTCACGCGGCGAAGAAGAAAGTACTGGCGGCGACCACGGTCGGTTGCGTGGTGTTCACCGCCGCGCTCGCCTCGGTGGGGAAGGGCGAAGTGGCGCTGGGCGTGACGTTGATCGTGTTGTCGAATTTCTTCTTCGGCAGCGGAGAGGCCATCGTCGCGGCGTTCTTGCCTGAGCTGGCGAGGCGCGATGCGATGGGCCGGGTGTCCGGCTGGGGCTGGAGCCTGGGCTATTTGGGAGGCTTGTTGAGCCTCGGCCTCACGTTGCTGTATGTGAACTGGGCGCAACGCCACGGCCACGGCGCGGCGCAGTTCGTGCCCGTGTCGATGCTGATCACGGCCGCGCTGTTCGCCTTGGCGAGCCTGCCAACCTTTCTCTATCTCAAGGAGCGCGCGCAGCCGATTGAAGGCACGGGCCATGCCGTGCGTGCCGCATTCGAGCGCTTGCTTTCAACCGCGAGGCGGGCGGGCCACTATCGGGATTTCGGCCGCTTTCTCGCATGCGGGGTGTTCTATCAGGCCGGCATTGCAGCGGTGATTTCGCTCGCCGCGATCTACGCCGACCAAGCCATGCATTTCAAGACTAGCGACACGTTGCTGTTGATTTTCGTAGTAAACATCACGGCGGCAGTGGGGGCGTTCGGCTTCGGCCACGTCCAAGATCGCATCGGCCACAAGGCGGCGGTCGCCCTCACCTTGCTCGGTTGGATCGCCATGACGCTGATCGCCTACGCAGCACAAGGCGCGCCCGCCTTCTGGGTCGCGGCCAATATCGCCGGCCTGTGCATGGGGTCCAGCCAGTCGGCCGGCCGGGCGCTGGTCGGTTTGCTTGCCCCGCGCGAGCGCAGCGGGGAGTTTTTCGGGCTGTGGGCGGTGGCCACGCGCCTATCTGCCGTGTTCGGGCCGCTTACTTACGGGGTGGCGACGTGGCTATCCGGCGGTGACCATCGTTTGGCGATGCTCATCACCGGCGGGTACTTCATCGTGGGCCTCGCGCTGCTGGCGAGCATCAACGTGGAACGCGGCGTAGCCGCCGCCGAGCAGTAGGCCTACAAACCGAACAGGGCGCCGCAGCGCCCTGTTCGTATCTCGGAGAACTTGCCAGCTAGCGGGTGCGGTTGCGCCTGGCTATCCAGCCCAGCGCGCCCAGACCAAGCGCCATCAAGGCGAGCGGTGCGGGCTCGGGATTCGGGTTCGGATTCACTGCCGTGATGATCGCCCACAGCGGCGCCGTGCTCTCGCCGCCTTCCTGGCTGATGAAGGAATCCTGCAAGCTGCCGGGCGCCTGCCCGAAACCCAACACGCGGAAAGTGTACTCGATGCCGTTGATCGTGAAGACGTCGCTCGCGCCGATCTGCTCGAACGTGATGCGATCCGCGCACGGCGTCGTGGACGGAAATTCGCAAGGCGCGGCGTTGGGCGTTTCGTTGATCGTGAGGTGGGTAGTGAAGTTATACGGGCTGCCGGGAGATGGAGTGCCGTTCACCGCCAAGGCTGCTCCCAAGCTCAAATCTACGTCGGTAACAGCCTGGTTGCGGCCGATGGTCCAGTTGTAATGCTTCAGCGTGCCGATCTGAAAGGCGGAATCGAGCACGATGTTGTTGATGGGATCGTTGCCGAGGAAGCCCAAGCCGCTGCGACCTCGGGTCGCCGGCCCGCCCGCCGGTAGGCCCCAACGCACCTGATTGAACGCGTCGGTCGGAGGATCGTTGTTGAAGCGGCCTTCGTTGATGTTCAGTTCGACGCTGACCCCGCCGACCGGATTGGCCCAGTTCGATGTGACGTCGGTCATCACGATGGCTGCCGATGCCGACCCGCTCACCCCGGCGGCGATCGCCAGCACAGCGAGAATCGTCGTGTTCTTGTTCATTCACTTCCTCCTAAGCGAAAGCAGCTAGGTTCTAAAACATTTGTCTCCAGCTGTACCGCGCCATTCAAACCTCGGGAAGCAAGAATGATGCCCCTCTTCCTGAATATAATTAACAATCAACGACTTGATACCTGATCCGAGCAGTCGTAGCCGCGCGCTCTCGAGGCGTTTGTAAGAAAAACCGACACATGATAGCGCTCGGGTGGCCAAAGTCAACTCGAGGCCTGGCCTAGTCATCGGCCTTCCCATAGCGCGCGTGCAGTTCCTCGAACTGCCGACGCTCGCGCTTAGTCGGGCGACCGCGGCCGATGATTCCCACCGCGGCGTTGGCGCGCAACTGCTCGCGCAAGGCGGCGCGCGCCGTCAGGCTCTCCTCTGTCTCCTGGTACAGCTGCTGGGCCGCGGAGGCTGGTCCGCGGCGCTCGCTCAATGCTTGCACGCCGACATCGTACACGTAGGGTCCGATGCGCAAGCTGAGGCGGTCACCGGGCCGAGGGCTCTTGCTCGGCTTCGCGTTCTCGCCGTTGAGCTTTACCTTACCGCCCGCGATGGCCTCTGCGGCTTGCGAGCGCGTCTTGTAGAAGCGCGCCGCCCATAGCCACTTGTCCAAGCGTACGCCGTCGGACATGCGCGCGATGACCTACCGCTGCAGCTTCACCGAGTACAAGGTCATGGGCAGTTGCGAGGAGGCGTCGAACTCCGCGCCCGCGTTGATGCCGATCTCGGCCACCTCGCGCGCGGTCTCGGCGCGCTGATAGCTCGCGTACATCGCGCCTAAGGCGAAGTCGCGCCCGGTGCCGACCGCCCAAAACTTGGTGTATTCGAACACTTCGCGCATGGAGTAGACGGCATAGATCCCGGTCTTGTTGACGATGAGCGCGGTAAGCTGGCTGGACTCGTAAGGATCGTCTTCTTCTTCTTTCGGGTTCAGGAAGTGCTCGTCCTTGAGCACCGGGTGAATCTTGCGAAAGCTCTCGAAGATCTCGTAACGGCCGTTGAACGACAGCCCCTGTGTGCGCTTCAACAGGCTCTCCATCACCAGTTGATGCGCGGCACTGCCGGCGAGCCCTAGATAAGTGTCGCCGTGCTTGACGATTTTCTCCCAGGAGGCGTCATAGTCGGGCGGCAGTCGGCTGCTGCCGAAGGTGGTAAGCGAGTCGCCCGCGATGACCGCTGTCCCGTTTTTTCTCACCGCCACGAGCGTTGTCATTCAATCGGCCTTTCTTCTGTCCAGACTTGTCGAAGGCTAGGAAACCTAGTGCAACTTGATTTGGGGCTGTGTACGCCGCGCGATGAGCCGCGCCAGGGTATCGAGCACGACTTTCCCGAACCCGTGCAATGCGAGCAAGTGCAGTTTGTACAGCGACACGTACATGATCCGTGCAAACCAACCCTCGATGAGTATACTCCCGCCGGTGAGTCTCCCCATGAGGCTTCCGACCGTGCTGTATTCCCCTAGCGAGACCAGCGAGCCGAAATCGCGGTAGGTATACTCGCTCAACTGCCGATGTTCGAGTCGATTCTCGATCGAACGAACCAGCAAAGAAGCCTGTTGATGCGCCGCCTGCGCGCGCGGGGGGACGAGCTTGCCGTCCTTGCCCACCCAAGGGCAGGCGGCGCAGTCGCCGAACGCGAAGATATTCTCGTCGCGCGTGGTCTGGAGCGTGGGCGTGACCACCAACTGATTGAATCTATTGACTTCCAAGCCATCCAACTGACTCAAGAACGCCGGCGCCTTGATGCCCGCCGCCCACACCACTAGCTCGGCGGGGATATGCCGGCCCGACTTGGTGTCCACGCCGGCTTCGCTCACCCGAACCACCGGATCGCCGGTAAAGACCTGTACGCCGAGCTTCTCCAGTTGCCGTTGCGAGGCCTCCGACAGGCGCTCGGGCAACTGCGGCAGGATGCGCGGTGCCGCCTCGATCACCGTGAGCTGCACGTCATCGGGCGAGATGTTTTCGTAGCCGTAGGAGGCCAACTGGCGGGTGGAATAGTGCAACTCCGCCGCTAGCTCGACGCCCGTCGCGCCGGCGCCGATGATGGCGATGTCCAGTTGGCTCGGTTCGACCGGCCCGGCTTGCGAATGCGCGCGGATGAACGCGTTGATGAGCCGCCGATGAAACTTGACCGCGTCGTCCTGATGATCGAGCGAGATGGCGTGCTCGCGCGCTCCCGGGGTACCGAAGTCATTCGATTCGCTGCCCACGCAAATCACCAGCGTGTCGTAGCCGATGTCGCGGCGAGCGCTGATCTCGCGACCGCGCTCATCCGCCATCGGGGCAATCGACAGACGCTGCGCGGCGCGGTCCAGGCCGTCCACCGCGCCCAGCACGAAACGAAAGCAGTGCCAATGCGCTTGCGCCAGGAACTCCAGCTCGTTCTCCAACACACCGCTGGTGCCGGCGGCTACTTGGTGCAGCAACGGTTTCCACAGATGGGTAGGGCTCTTGTCGACCAAGGTGACACGCGCGCGCCCGGCGCGCCCCAACTTGTCACCCAGGCGGGTGGCAAGCTCCAGTCCGCCCGCGCCACCGCCGACGATCACCACGCGATGCACAGCCTTGTCAGGCACTGCTCGGCCTTTGCTTGTTGGTGGTCAGCGCTTGTGAGCCAAGGTGAGCCCGTCGCCGATCGCAAGCTGGCTCGCTAAAACGCGAGCGTCGCTGGCGAGCTTTCGATTGAGCGCCTTGATGGCTTCGGTGTCGGAATCGTCGGCCTTCGGATCGGCGACCTTGCCGCCCCACAGCGTGTTGTCGATCGCGATCAAGCCCCCCGCACGCACCAGCTTGAGGCCGTACTCGTAGTAGGCGTCATAGTTGACCTTGTCGGCGTCTATGAAGCAGAAGTCGAAGCTGCCGCTCTCGCCGCGCTCGACCAACTCGCCCAAGGTGGTGAGAGCCGGCTGCAACACTAGGCGTATCTTGTGCGCGACCCCGGCTTCTTGCCAGTGTCGGCGCGCGATGGCGGTCCATTCCTCACTCACGTCGCACGCCACCAACGTGCCCGCGGGCGGCAGGGCGAGCGCGACCGCAAGCGAGCTGTAACCCGTGTACACCCCCACCTCGAGGCATTTCTGCGCGCCTATGAGACGCACCAGCAGCGCCATCAGCTGGCCTTGCTCGGGGGTAATTTGCATGGCCGCCAGCGGCACGGCGGCGGTAGCGGCGCGCAAGCGCGCCAGCGCCGTGGGTTCGGCTTGCGCCACCGAGCGCATGTAGCCGTACAGTTGATCGCTAAGGGTGAACGTCTTATTCGACATGGAGGAACTACTCAAGCTTGTCTGGCACGCTTATTATCTCATCATTCGAACGCGGCCCCCTCGACCATGTGCCAACTGCTGGGCATGAACAGCAACGTTCCGCACGATATCTGCTTTTCGTTCGAAGGATTCCATGTGCGCGGCGGTAAGACCGACGAGCATCGTGACGGCTGGGGTGTGGCGTTCTTCGAAGGCAAGGGCTGCCGTTTGCTGCTCGACGCCAAGGCGACCATCGAATCGCCTATCGCCGACTTGGTGCGGCGCTACCCGATTCACTCCACCAACATCATCGCGCATATACGCAAGGCCACGCGCGGCAACGTAACGCTGCAGAATACGCACCCGTTTTCGCGCGAGCTGTGGGGCCGTTACTGGGCGTTCGCGCACAACGGGACCTTGCGCGGTTTCGAGCCCGAGTTGCGCGGCCGTTTTCAGCCGGTCGGCGAAACCGACAGCGAGTTGGCGTTCTGTTACATCTTGGAGCAGTTGCAGGCGCGCTTCGGCGACGCGCGCCCGCCGTTGGCGGCGTTGTGCCAAGAGTTGGATGCGATTTCGGACCGCGTCGCACCGTACGGCGAGTTCAACTATCTCATGTCCAACGGCGATCTGTTGTTCGCCTATCGCTACGGCAAGAAGCTCGGCTACGTCGTGCGCAAGGCGCCGTTCGGCCCGGTGCATCTCGTGGATCAGGACATCACCGTGGACTTCAGCCAAGTCACCACGGTGAACGACCGAGTCGCCATCATCGCCACCACGCCGCTTACCGATAACGAAATCTGGGAGTCGATCCCGGAAGGCGAACTCATGATGTTTCGCGACGGCGAGCCGTGCGACCTCGCCGCCGCGCTTGCGCGGTTCTAACTTCCCGGCTGCGTCTAAGCGAGCAGCGCGCGCCGGCGCGGCACCTTGTCGAGCGACCAGTTCGTCATCGCCCATTGCCAGAACGTCGCGGCGCTCGCGCGCGCGAGGTCGGGCGGCGGGTCCTGCCCCAAGAAAGCGAGCGCGCGCACCAGCGGGGCCATACCGTCGCGCGTCTGCACCACCGGGGCAAAGGTCTGCTTGGATAGTTTTTCGCCCTGCCCGTTGACGGCGACCGGCAGGTGCGCATAGCTCGGTGTCTTAAGTCCAAGCAAGCCGTGCAGGTAGACTTGGCGCGGGGTGGAGTCCAGCAAATCGGCGCCGCGCACGATGTCGGTCACGCCCTGCGCGGCGTCGTCCACCACCACCGCCAGCTGATAGGCGACCACGCCGTCGGCGCGCAGCACGACGAAGTCGCCGACTTCGGTGTCGAGCCTGTGCTCGATGCGGCCTTGGATGCGATCGTCTACGCCCACGGTCGCGCTCGCTACTCGCACTCTCCAGGCGCGCGCGGCTTTGCCCGGCGGCAAGCCGTTGCGGCACGTGCCGGGATACACCGGGCCGTCCAATCCCCCCACAGCCGAATCTGCGATTTCGCGGCGGGTGCACGCGCAGGCGAACGCGGCGCCGCGTGCGCGCAGCGCAGCGAGCGCGGCGCGGTAGGCATCCTGGCGCGTGCTCTGATACAGCACGGTTTCGTCCCAAACCAGAGCGAACGCCTCGAGGGCACGCAGGATGCCTTCGGCGGCGCCGGGCTGATTGCGCGCACTGTCGAGGTCCTCCATGCGCACGAGCCACTGCCCGCCGTGGGACTTGGCCTCCAGATAGCTCCCCACCGCCGCCACCAGCGAGCCGAAGTGAAGTCTGCCGGTGGGCGAAGGGGCGAACCGGCCGCGATAAGGCGCGCTGGCTGAGACGGGCGTCATGAGTGCGCGAGTATAGAATGCGACGATCGTTCTTTTCGTCGGGAGAAAGCATGTCAGGAGTCGTCATCGTGACCGGCGCCAGCCGCGGCATCGGCGCCGCCACCGCCAAGCTCGCCGCGCTGCGCGGCTACGCTGTGTGTGTCAACTACAACGCGAGTCCGCAGCGCGCCGAGCAAGTGGTGGCCGAGATCGGGCGCAGCGGCGGGCGGGCGATCGCCGTACAGGCCGACACCGCCGACGAGGCGCAGGTGGTGGCGATGTTCGAGCGCGTCGACCGCGAGCTTGGGACTTTGAGCGCGCTGGTCAACAACGCCGGCATATCCGGCGGGCATCGCCTGATCGAAGACGTCGACGCGGCGATGCTGCGGCAAGTGATGGCGGTGAACGTGATCGGCTATTTCCTCTGCGCGCGCGAGGCGGTGCGGCGCATGTCGAGCGCACGCGGGGGCAAGGGCGGGGTCATCGTCAATGTCTCCTCGCGCGCAGCAGCGATCGGCGGCGGAGGCGAATGGGTGCACTACGCCGCTTCCAAGGGCGCGATCGACAGTCTCACCAAGGGGTTGGCGACCGAGCTGGCGCGCAAGGGGATACGCGTGAACGCCGTGCGCCCGGGCATGGTCGACACCGATATCCAGACGACCGGATTACCCGGGCGGGTAGAGAAGATCATCCCCGGTGTGCCGATGGGGCGGATCGGTACGGCCGAAGAGATCGCCGAGGGCATCCTGTGGCTCATGTCGGATCAGGCCTCCTACGTGACCGGCACGCTGCTCGACGTGGCCGGCGGGCGCTAAGCTATACAGCCACAGGTATAGGCCTCGCGCCCGCATCTGGATGCGGTCTGGGAGGCGATACCCCAGGCATCGTGCCTTGCCGGGCGCGGGCGTGAACACGCGTCGCCTTGACAGTCGCGTCGCGGGCTACGCTACAATCCCGCTCGCAAACCCGCGCCCGTTCCCAGCGGGCCGATAACACCAAAACAACACTGAGGAGAGTTCCATGAGGGTAAATCGATTGAGCGTCACGCTCGCGGCGGCACTGACGTTCAGCGCCGCCGGCGCGCTGGCGCAGAGCGCTGCGCAGAAGGCGGTGGACGCCGCCAAGGCCAAGTGCAACGGCAAGACCATCACCATCGTTTGGGAGGCGGGCTTGCAGTCGCTCGACCCGTTGAACTTTTCCGGCCCGCAGTGGGAGAAGCTCACCAGTTGCAAGGTCAAGGTGATCGAGGTCAAGACCGAAGAGATGTTCACCAAGATCATGCAGGAGTACCGCGCCGGCACCGGCGCGTACGAC
>CAZILI010000162.1:0-1626 GCA_964539965.1 uncultured Burkholderiales bacterium
CGGGCATGCCGTTCTTGTACGGTGGGTAGTCCTCGCCCTGAATGAGCGGCGCCAAATACTTGCGGCACTTGGCCGTGATATGAAAGCCGTCGGCGGTGATGAAGTCGCGCGGCATCATTTTCTCTCGGTTGGCGACTTGTTCGAGCTTAGCCATGCCGATTTTCCATTTGTACGGGCGATCGGAAACACGCTCGATCGCCGGCATCACCGAATTGTGGCCCTTGAGCGCAAATTCCACCGCCGCCTTGCCGACCGCATAGGCTTGCTGCACGTCGGTTTTGGAGGCGATGTGGCGCCAGTGGTACTTGAACTTGAGCTTGTCCTTGACCAGATTGGCGATCACCGGCGCCACCCCACCCAGTTGCGCGTGCCCAAACGCGTCGCGCAGGCCGGACTCCGACAAGAACGTGCCGTCGCGATTGCGCAGGCCCTCCGACACGCCGATGACGCAGTAGCCGTGCTGCTTGACGCTCGCCTCGACCTTAGCGAGAAACTTCTCCTGCTCGAATTCGATCTCCGGGAACAGCAAAATGTGCGGAGCTTCGCTCTCGCTCTCCGCGGCAAGCCCGCAGGCCGCGGTAATCCAGCCGGCGTGCCGCCCCATCACTTCTAAGATAAAAACCTTGGTCGAAGTCTTCGCCATGGACGCGACGTCGTAGCCGGCCTCGCGTATGCTGGTCGCGACGTATTTCGCCACCGAGCCGAATCCCGGGCAGCAGTCGGTGATCGGCAAGTCGTTGTCGACCGTCTTGGGGACGTGGATGGCCGTGATCGGGTAGCCCATGGTATGGCCCAGCTGCGACACCTTGAGACACGTGTCGGCCGAATCACCGCCGCCGTTGTAGAAAAAATAACCGATGTTATGCGCCCGAAACACCTCGATGAGCCGCTCGTACTGCGCGCGATTCTCCTCTAGGCCCTTCAACTTGTAACGGCAAGAGCCGAACGCGCCCGAGGGCGTATGTTTGAGCTTCGCGATCGCGGCGACGGATTCCTTACCCGTGTCGATCAGGTCTTCGGTAAGCGCGCCGATGATGCCGTTGCGCCCGGCGTACACCTTGCCGATCTTGTCTTTGTGCTTGCGCGCGGTTTCGATGACCCCCGCCGCGCTTGCGTTGATGACGGCGGTCACGCCGCCCGATTGTGCATAGAATGCGTTTCGCTTTGCCATAAGTGATTCCCGTTGTTCGCAACCCACCGGCGGGCGCCAGCGCGACTGCCTGCCCGTTTCACACTAACTAACTCTGCAGGGCAGAGAAGATGCGATTGCGAATTTCTTCGACTTTGCCGATGCCAGCGATCTTGCGGCACCTGGGCGCATCGGAGTCGCCGCTCGCCGCCCAATTTGAGTAGTACGCCACCAAGGGTTCGGTCTGCTCGTGGTACACGGTCAAGCGCTTGCGCACGGTTTCCTCCTTGTCGTCGTCGCGCTGGATCAGATCTTCGCCCGTCACATCGTCCTTGCCCGCGACCTTAGGCGGATGGAATAGCGTATGGTAGGTTCGTCCCGAGGCAGGATGCAGGCGTCGCCCCGACATGCGCTTGATGATCTCTTCGTCGTCGACGGCGATCTCCACCACGTAGTCGATCTTGACACCCGCCTGCTTCATCGCCTCGGCCTGAGGA
>CAZILI010000162.1:1636-8343 GCA_964539965.1 uncultured Burkholderiales bacterium
CAGTCCGGTTGTCGAATGCGCTCTTTCACCAGGCCGATGATGATATCGTCGGACACGAGCTTGCCTTCGTCCATGACTTTCTTCGCGGCCAGCCCCAATGGCGTGCCCGCCGCCACCGCCGCGCGCAACATGTCGCCGGTCGAGATCTGCGGAATGCGGAACTTCTCTTTTATGTAGGTGGCCTGTGTACCCTTGCCTGCCCCCGGGCCGCCCAGTAGGATCAAACGCATCGTTTCTTGATCGAGTTATCGTTGTATGCGCTCCGAGCTGCCAATGCTCGGAAATCGGCGCTCAACCTGGCTTAGGATCATCGACTGGCCCTTCCAGAGTGAGGTAAACCTTTGAAGTTTACGGAGAGTCGACGCGCTGGTCAAACAGCCGTCGAGTGCGCTCGAGATCCTGCTCGGTGTCGACGCCGGCAATCGGCGTCGCCTCACTCACGACCACCGAGATTCGGAATCCATGCCACAGCGCGCGCAATTGCTCCAGCGCCTCGAGCCGCTCGACGGCCGGGGACGGCAACGCCGCATAGCGCTTGAGGAATCCGACCCGATAGGCGTAGATGCCGATGTGGTGATACGCCGGTAAGCCCGGCGGGATTGTTCTCTCGCCGGTGGCGAACGCGTCGCGCGCATACGGAATCGGCGCACGCGAAAAGTACAGTGCGTTGCCGTGCGCGTCGAGCACCACCTTCACGATGTTAGGATTGAACAGCGCCTCGGCCTCTGCGATGGCGTAGCAGGCGGTCGCCATTTCGATGTCCGCTTGGGCGTGCAGCCGCTGCGCCACGGCGTGAATGAGTTCCGGCTCCATAAGCGGCTCGTCGCCCTGCAGGTTGACCACGATCGCTTCCTCTTCGAGCGCCAGCGCCTGTGCCGCCTCCGCCAAGCGATCGGTCCCCGAGGCATGATCGGCGCGCGTCATGCAGACCTCGATGCCGTGTGCGCGCACGCCCGCGCGCACCGCTTCGTGGTCGGTCGCCACGATCACTCGGCGCGCGCCGCTCGCCAGTGCGCGCTCGGCCACGCGAACTACCAATGGCTTGCCGGCGATGTCGAGCAAGGCCTTGCCGGGCAGTCGGGTCGACGCATAGCGGGCGGGGATGAGAACGCAGTAATCGAGCGCGTCAGTCAAATGCGTTCTCCTTCGACCACCTCACACCTCTTCGGCTGCGGCCAGCTTGCGCGCCTCATCCTCCAGCATGACCGGAATGTCGTCCTTGATCGCGTACGCCAGCCGGCAGGGTTTGCAGACAAGCTCGGCTTCGGGCTTCTTGTAGAGCAGAGGCCCTTTGCACACCGGGCAGACGAGAATTTCAAGCAGCTTTGGGTCCATAGGTCCTGCGCAGTTTGTTGAGCACGATGTCCGCCAGACGCGCGTCGACCTCGGCGGTGACGGCCAAGGCCCACCAGTTCTCGCGCGCGAAGGGCCTGCATTTTACTGCATCCTTTTCCGTCATCAGAATCTGGTAGCCCGGCGCGACCGCGAGATCGTCGGCGCGAAAGGCATAGTGGTCCGGAAACGGATGGGCGACGAACTCGAGCCCCAGGCTCGCCAAGTGGGCGAAGAACCGCTGCGGATTGCCTATCCCGGCGACGGCGTGCAAAGTCTTGCCCTTGAAGTCCGCCGCCCGCGCGCGCATTTCCGGATCGCGCACGTTGTAGAAGACCTGCCCCGCCAAGCGCATGGTGAGACACGGCACTGCCGAGCCCGGCAGAGCGTCCACCGGATCTTGCCCCGGCATCAGATTCACCACCACCGCGTCGACGCTCGCCAGTCGGCGCTTGCCTTCGCGCAGCGGCCCGGCCGGGATCAGCATGCCGTTGCCCAGCCCGCGGCCGCCGTCGATCACCGTGATTTCCACATCGCGCGCCAGCGCGTAGTGCTGTAGACCGTCGTCGCAAATCACCACGTCGCACTGCGGATGCGCGTCCAAGAGCTTAAGCGCCGCTCTCGCCCGGTCCACTCCGACCATGACCGGCACGCCGGCGCGCTGCGCGATCAAGACCGGTTCATCGCCCAAGCGCGCCGGGTCGCTATGTGCACGCGCCATGGTCGCCTCGCGTAGAGCCGCTCCGTAACCGCGGCTCACCACGCCAGGCCGATAGCCGGCCTCGCGCAGCAATTCGGCCAAATAGATGGTGAGCGGGGTCTTGCCGGTGCCGCCGACGTTGATGTTGCCCACCACCACCACCGGCACCGGCAGCCGCGTCACGCGGCGTATCCCATGGGCGTAGGCCAAGCGCCGCGCGGCCGATCCGAGCCAAAACAAAGCAGCGAGCGGCGTCAGCAACAAATGCCAAGCCGACACGCGCGTCCACTGGTGCTCGAGCCATGCGGCAATCCCGCTATGCCGCGGCGTCGCGGGCGCCGCAGTGTGCTCCGGGCGCGACGCGTCCACCTACTTGCGCGGCGCCTCGGTCGTGAACGTGATGTGTGTGTAGCCGGCGAGCCGCGCGGCAGCCATCACGTTGATGACCGATTGATGCGTCGCCTGCGCATCGGCGCTGATAATGACGACAGGATCCTCGCGCCCGCCGGCGGCGGCTTTCATCGCCTGCGCAAAGCCTTCCAGATCGGCGAATGGCACGGCGCGGCGGTTGATGTGATACAAGCCCTGTCCGTCCACCGCCACCTCTAGCGTGTTGGGCGTCACCGCCGATTTCTCGCCCGCGGCCTGCGGCAAATTGATCTTCAACTCGGCGTAGCGCGAATAAGTAGTCGTGATCATGAGAAAAATCAGGATCACGAGCAGCAGGTCGATCAGCGGGATGAGATTGATCTCAGGCTCTTCGCGGTACAGCTGGCGGCTGAAATTCATCGCGCGCCTTGCGCCGCGGACTTCCGGCTCATGCGCTACGCTCTCCATGCACGATCTCGACCAGCTTGATCGCTTGTTGCTCCATGTCCACCACGAAGCCGTCGACTCTGGCGCGAAAGTGACGGTAGAAGATCATGCTCGGAATCGCCACGATCAGGCCGAAGGCGGTGTTGTACAGCGCGACCGATATACCGTGCGCGAGCTGTTCGGGGCTCGCGCCCGCGGTCGGGCTTTGCGAGCCGAAGATCTCGATCATCCCGATCACGGTACCGAACAAGCCGAGCAGCGGGCTGATGGAGGCGATGGTGCCGAGTGTGGTCAAGAACCGCTCCAACTCCACCACGGCGGCGCGGCCCGCCTCCTCGATCGACTCCTTCATCACTTCGCGCGAGTTGCGCACGTTGTAGAAGCCCGCCGCCAGCACGCGCCCGAGCGGCGAGCCGCTCGCCAGCCGCTTCAGCATGTCGTTAGTCACGCCATCGCGGCGGTACTCTTGCACGACGGCGTCGAGCAAATTCTTGGGTGCCACCAGGTTGGCGCGCAACGACCACAAGCGCTCGCCGATGATCGCCATGGCGATGATGGATGTAATAATGAGCAACCAAATCGGCCAACCCGCGGCCTGAACGATGCTGAGCACGTGGAAAGAAACGACAGCGGAAAAGTGCCGGTCACTTTAACGAGGAACCAAGGTTTGCTCAAGTGGCGATTGTCAAAGCGAGCAAGTTGACCCAGTCGAACTGATGTGCGAGCGCAACAACTTTACTCACAGACTTTGTGGATAACTTTGTGGGTAAGCTGCGGCAAAGAATTCCTAAGTCCTGCGTGAACAAGCCTTTTTCTTGTCTCGGCTAAAATTTGAACGAACTGAAAAATATATTGCCGCTCAATGAGTTAAGCCGAAATTGCGGGGCGTTCCAAGGCAAATCGCGCCGAATGCCGCGCCAACCTTGGAGTTAGGGTATCGCTGACCCTCTCCTCCATAGAGAACTGCTTGCCATGAACCTCACGCCAGACAAGGCACTCGCTCGCACCGTCGAAGTCATCGGCGTTGGTGAACTCAATTTGCGGGTTCGAAAATGCTTGGAGCGTTCCGTCGCGCCGCTGTGGGTCGCCGGCGAGATTTCCAATTTCGCGCGCGCGCCCTCGGGACATTGGTACTTCTCGCTGAAGGACCGCGACGCCCAGGTGCGCTGCGTGATGTTTCGCCATCGCAATCAGTTCATCGAATCCCCGCCCGTCGACGGTATGGCGGTCGAAGTGTACGCACTGGTCACCTTGTACGAGCCCAAAGGCGACTACCAGCTCGTGGTCGAGCAAGTGCGCCGCGCGGGGGTCGGCAAGCTGTACGAGATGTTCGAGCAACTCAAGCGCAAGCTCGAAGCAGAAGGACTGTTCGACGCCGCACGCAAGCGCGCCCTTCCTGCCTTCGCGCGCCGAGTCGGCGTGATCACTTCACCTGCCGGTGCGGTATTGCACGATGTGATCACGATTTTGCGAGCACGCAGCCCGCACGTGCAACTCATCGTCTATCCCGCCCAAGTGCAAGGCGCTAACGCCGCCGATAGTCTGATACGGGCGCTACAGCGCGCGCAACAGCGCAACGAGTGCGACGCGCTCATCCTGTGCCGCGGCGGCGGCAGCATCGAAGACCTGTGGGCCTTCAACGACGAGCGGCTGGCGCGCGCCCTGGCGGCTTGTACGCTTCCCCTCGTGTCCGCGGTCGGCCACGAGACGGATTTCAGCATCGCGGATTTTGTCGCCGACGCCCGCGCTCCTACGCCGACGGCCGCCGCGCAGATGATCGCGCCGGAGCGCGCGTCGTTACTCACACGGCTGAGCGCGAACGAGACGGCGCTGCGGCGCTCGTGGCAGCGCCGCCACGAGCGTTACCTGCAGCGCCTGGACGAGTTGTCGCGAGCGCTCACCCATCCACGCGCGCGCCTGGCCTTGCAAGCGCTTCGCTTGCGCGCTTTGCATGCACGGCTGCAAGCGTGCGCCGGCCGCGCACTCGCCACCCAGCGCCTGACCCTCGCCGACCTGGCGGGCCGCTTGGCCGCGCGCCGCCCCGATCTCGGCCGTGAGCAAGAGCGTATGCGCATGCGAGCGCAGCGCTTGCGCGCCGCGCTTGCACTGCGCCTGGAGCACAATGAACGAAGCTTGCTGCACATCGCTCAGAGCCTCGAGCACTTGCATCCGCATCGAGTGCTGGCACGCGGCTACAGCATCGTGCGCGATCGCGCCGGCGCCGTGGTCACGTCGAGTGCACGACTGCGCGCCGGAGAGACCCTGCGGCTCACCTTCCGTGAAGGCGAGGCCGATGCCGAGGTCACCAAGACCGATCCGTAGCGGCCCCGCGCGCAGCTACCAATTCAGCAGCCGCGCAACGGCGCCAGCAACGTCGGGCTGAAGGCAGTCCACCACTTGCACGTCCTCGGTCGCGCGGAGCCAGGTCAGTTGGCGCTTGGCGAGCTGCCGGGTCGCGGCGATCGCGCGCTCGCAGAGCGCATCGCGATCGAATGCGCCTTCCAAGTGCTCCCACACCTGGCGATAACCCACCGCGCGCATCGAGGGCAACTGCGCCGACAGCGCGTAACGCTGGCGCAGCGCCCGCACCTCCTCGATCAATCCTTGCTGCAGCATGCCGGCGAAGCGCTGCGCGATGCGCCGATGCAACGCGGCGCGCACGCTCGGCACCAGCGCGAGGGCGGGCATGCGATACGGCGCATTTGCCGGGCGTTGCGCCAAGATCTGGGACATAGGACGACCGGTCAACAAGCACACCTCCAGCGCGCGCTGGATGCGCTGCGGGTCGCTCGGTCTGAGCCGCGCCGCCGTGAGCGGATCGAGCGCTTGCAGTTCGCGATAAAGCGAAGCCAAGCCCTCGCGGCGCGCGCGCTCCTCGAGCGCTGCGCGTAAGCCCGCATCCGCCTGCGGCAACGCGCTCAGTCCCTCGCGCAGCGCTTTGAAGTACAGCATGGTTCCGCCCACCAGCAGCGGCACGCGCCCACGCGAGGTGATGTCCTGCATGAGGCGCAGCGCATCGTCGCGAAAGCGTCCCGCCGAGTAGGCGTCGGTCGGGTCCACCACGTCGATAAGGTGATGCGCAACGCGGGCCAAAGTGTCGCGGTCCGGTTTCGCCGTGCCGATATCCATGCCTCGGTATACCAAGGCCGAATCCACGCTCACGATCTCGAAAGGGTAGCGCTGCGCCAGCTCGAGCGCGACTTGCGACTTGCCGCTCGCGGTGGGACCCATGAGCAAGACCGCCACGGGTAGCGCGCTTGAAGAGGCGGTCACTATCGGAGAGCGAGTAATGGGGGGTATATCTCTTGAGGCCGCACGGGATCTAGGCTTCAAGCCCTGTACGCAGCGGAGTATGAGCGGGCAGCTCTCAACGCCGCCGCCTCAGCGGCCGCGCATGAACATCTTGTCCAAATCCGCCAAGGTGACTTGAAACCAAGTCGGGCGGCCGTGATTGCATTGATCGGCGCGATCGATGCTCTCCATCTCGCGCAGCAACGCGTTCATCTCCGGCAAGGTGAGGCGGCGATGGGCGCGCACCGCCGCGTGGCAGGCCATAGTCGCGAGCAGTTCGTTACGCCGCTCGGTCAGCGCGCGGCTGGCGCCGTGCTCGCGCAGGTCGCCGAGCACGCTGCGCGCCAGCTCGATCGCATCGGCGTCGGCCAACAACGCCGGCACGGCACGCACCGCCAAAGTATTGGGCGAGACCACGCTCAGGTCGAAACCGATTTCTTGCAACGCCGCGGCGTGCTCGGCCGCGATCGCTACTTCGATCGTGTCGGCGCCGAAGGTGACCGGCAGCAGCAACGGCTGCATCGCGACCCGGCGCGCGTCGAGCGCCGTCTTCAAGCGCTCGTACACG
>CAZILI010000163.1:0-3301 GCA_964539965.1 uncultured Burkholderiales bacterium
ACCCCGAACTCGTGATCTACCTAGCCGGCGCCGACCCGCACGAAGGCGATCGGCTCGGGCGGCTGCGCCTCACCAAGGCGGGCTTGGCCGCGCGCGACGAGCGCGTCATCGCCTGGTGCAAGGCGCGGGACGTTCCGCTCGCCATCGCCATGGCGGGCGGTTACGGCCACAGCCTAGAGGACACCGTCGACGTGCATTTCCAGACGGTCGCGCTCGCCGCGCGCCACTATGGCTGAGTTGGGGGGTATTAGCCTACAGCCCGCATCTGGATGAGGGCTACAGACATATACCTATACAGGTACCTCAGACGACCGAGCGATGGGGACGCCGGATGTCGGCGACGTGAAAGCCGAAGTCACCCCGCCGCCGATCGGCGTAGTAATGCGTTAGCGTCTCGCGTATCGTCGCAAACGCCAATTGGTCCCAGGGGACTTCCTCTTCGCGAAACAACTTCACTTCCAGACTCTCGCTGCCGGCGGCAAACTCCAAATCGAGCAGGCGCGCGCGGAACATGAGGTACACCTGATTGATATCGGGCAGATTGAACAGGGTGTAGAGCTTGCCGATTTCCACCCGCGCACACGCTTCCTCCAAGGTCTCGCGCGCCGCGCCCTGCTGCGTGGTCTCACCGTTTTCCATGAATCCCGCCGGCAAAGTCCACAGCCCGTGGCGCGGCTCGATCGCGCGCCGGCAGAGCAAAATGCGGTCCTGCCATTCGGGGATACACCCTACTACCATGCGTGGATTCTGGTAGAAGATCTACCCGCACGCCTGGCAAAAATGGCGCGGCAGCGTGTCGCCGGCGGGGATGCGGAAGGCGACCTTGTCGCCACAATTACTACAGAAATTCACGTGCTTAGGATCATTCTGAACAGCCCACGGTAGCAGACTTCGGCGGCCAAATAAAGCGCGCGGCATACATCGTAAACCTTTTCGCTCCGGGTGCGCGCCGGCAGTACATCGGGCGCTTGTATACTGCTGCGCTCGTTCATCCACTGGCTCTGCTCGCTTCGTGAATATCCTCTCGTGAGCGTCCTCGTCGAATCTCTCGATCAAGACGGACGCGGTATCGCGCGCGACAACGGCAAGGCGATTTTCATCGAGGGCGCGCTGCCGGGAGAGCGCGTCGACTACCTCGCAATTCGCAAGAAGCCGAATTACGATATCGCTCGCGTCAGTGCGATTTTTCGCACCAGCGCGCTGCGGGTGAGGCCAGCTTGCCCCTACTTCGGCACCTGCGGCGGTTGCAACATGCAGCATCTGGATTTTCAGGCGCAAGTCGCCGCCAAGCAACGCATCCTCGAAGAGACGCTCGCGCGCATCGGCAAGGTGACGCCCGCGCTGATGTTGCCGCCCATCTACGGACCCGCCTGGGGCTACCGGCATCGCGCACGCCTTTCGGTGCGCCACGTAACCAAGAAGGGCGGCGTCTTGGCCGGATTTCACGAGAAACACTCGAGCTACATCGCCGACATGGACAGCTGCGCGGTGCTGCCGCCCCAAGTATCGAGCTTGCTGCCGGCGCTCAAGCGCACGCTCACCGCGCTGTCGATCGCCGATCGGTTGCCGCAAGTCGAGGTGGCCGTCGGCGAGGCCGTCACCGTGCTGGTACTGCGCGTGCTCGCGCCACTCAGTACCGACGACGAGCGGCTGCTGCGCGACTTCGCCGAGCAGCACGCGGTTCAGCTCTGGCTGCAAGCGGGCGGGCCGCAAAGCGCGCAACCGTTCTGGCCCCAGGGCGCACCGCCGCTGGACTACGCGCTGCCCGATTTCGGTGTGCGGATCGGCTTCTCGCCGACTGAATTCACCCAGGTCAACCCGGCGGTCAATCGCGTGCTGGTGCGCCGCGTCGTGCAACGGCTCGCACCGCAGCCCGGCGAGCGCGTGCTCGATTTGTTTTGCGGCCTAGGCAATTTCACGTTGCCGATTGCCAGCCGCGGCGCGAACGTGCTCGGAATAGAAGGCTCGCCGCCGCTCATCGAGCGCGCCAAGCTCAACGCCGCGCGCAACTCGCTCAACGCGCAGTTCGTCTGCGCCGACCTGTACGGCGAATCGGTCGGCGACACCCTGCGCGGCTACGGCGGCTTCGATAAGGTCTTGATCGATCCGCCGCGCGACGGCGCGCTCGAAGTGGCGAAGAGCCTGTCGCCCGAGTGGGCGCCACGCACGTTGGTGTACGTATCGTGCAATGCCGGCACTTTGGCGCGCGACGCCGCTATCCTCGTGCACACCAAAGGCTACCGGCTGGAAGAGGCCGGCGTAGTCAACATGTTTCCGCACACCGGGCACGTCGAATCGGTCGCGGTGTTCCGACGGTAGGGTGCGCAGGGCGCACCGGTTCGACGAGGCGGGCGCGACGGCCGCCGCCCGTTTGCGCTAGCCCCGGCCGTCCACCTGACTTACACTGCTCTCAGAAGTCATCGCTGTCAGCCGCGGGAGGGTCACTTGGTGCGCCAGCGCGCAACGCGAAGCCAATCTCGACTGGAATTGACGCCTGCCTTGGCGAACGAAGTCGCCGCCGCCAAGGTCGCGATGCTGTACCGCAACGCCGTGCTCGGCGCGCTCGTGGTCGCGGCCGTGGCGAGCCTGCTCGTCTGGGTCCAGTACGAAGTGTCGGACCGGCGCGCCGCCCTCTCCTGGATCGCCTACATGCTCGCGGTGTCGGCCGGGCGTATCGCCCTATCGCATGCCTATCGCAAGCGCGACACCGGTTCGGCAGACACCGGGCGCTGGCACCGGCGCTTCTTGATCGGCACCGCCGGCGCGGCGCTCGGCTGGTCGGCGGCGCTGTTAATCTTCATTCCGGCGGGGGATCTCTCCCGCCAATTCCTGACTGCCTTGGTGCTCGCCGGCATGAACGCGGGGGGCGTACCCGTGTTGGCGGGGTCGCTGCCGGCCTTCTACATCTACGTGACGCCTACGGTGCTGCCGGCGGCAATCTACTTCGTGCTCAAAGGCGATTTAATCTCGATCGGCTTCGGCCTGATGACCTTGGTGTTCTTCGTCGGCGTCGTGCAAAGCGCGCGCTCTCTGCATGCCTCGCTCACCAACACCTTGACGCTGGGCATCCAGCGCGCCGACATGGCGCGCCATCTCGAGCAGGCGAATGCCGCCATCACCGAAAGCAACGCGCGCCTACAAAGAGAAGTGGCCGAGCGCGCGCGAGTGGAGCAGGGGTTGGTGCACGCGAAGGAGGTCGCCGAATCCGCCAGCCGAGCGAAGAGCGAGTTCCTCGCCAATATGAGTCACGAGATCCGCACTCCGATGAACGGCATCATCGGCATGACGGACTTGCTCATGG
>CAZILI010000163.1:3311-8297 GCA_964539965.1 uncultured Burkholderiales bacterium
CGATGCAGCGCCGATACGCCCAGATCGTGCAAAGCTCGGCCGATCAACTGCTGGGAGTGCTCAACGATATTCTGGATTTCTCCAAGATCGAAGCGGGCAAGCTGGCGCTGGAGGCGCTGCCGTTCGATCCGCGCGAAGCGGTAGAGCAGGTGCTGGTCCCCGCCCGAGTGGACGCGCAGAAGAAGCAGCTCACCCTGCGCGCCCGGGTGGCGGACGAAGTTCCGGATCGCCTCGTGGGCGATGCGATGCGCATCAGGCAAGTGTTGTTCAATCTGGTCAATAACGCCATCAAATTTACCCAGTCGGGCAGCGTCGAACTGCGGCTGGAATGCGTCGGCTCGGACGCCGACAGCACTACCCTGCGCTTCGCGGTGCGCGACACGGGTATCGGTATCGCGGAAGACAAGCGCGCGCTCATCTTCGACCCGTTCTCGCAAGCGGACTCCTCGATGACGCGCCGCTTCGGCGGCACGGGATTGGGCTTAAGCATCTCTTCGCGCTTGGTGGAAGTGATGGGCGGGCGCATCGAGCTGCAATCGGAACTCGGACGCGGCAGCGAGTTTAGTTTCGAGCTACGCCTCGCCAACGCCGTGCCGGTCGCCACCGGCGGATCGATCGCTGCAGGGTAGGCGCGCGAGTGCGCTTGTGCGGCGCCGGAAGTGATGGCGCTGCGCCGGGTGCAAGAAAACTGCGAAACGCTCGTCACTACTGGGTTAGTTCCGCAGAAACCGCTGCAGAAATTCACCGGTCCAAAGTACTGCTCCGGCTTGAGCCCGCATCCTCCCATGCGCCGGCGCCAGATCGGCACAGAGCCCGCCACTGCATCCGGTTTGCGGTAGCCGGCGGTCACACTTGCCCGCGACCGCCGCCGAGCGGTAGTCTTCCACCGACAAGGAGGACGCGCCATGCGAATCGTCGACGTTACTACAACTCAACTTCATATCCCCGGGGTCCGACCGGTCCAAGACGGGACAGTCCGGCACCAGGTAACGGGACGCGGCGCGGTGTTCGTGCACATCAAGACCGACGAGGGAATCGAGGGCTTGGGCATGGGCCAAGTGGGCATACGCGACTTGGTAGAGAACACCCTCAAGGACCAGCTCGTCGGTCAAGATCCGCTCTGGCACGAAAAGATCTGGGACGACATGTTTTGGCGCGTGCGCGGCTTCGGCCGCAAGGGGCTCGCCTTCTGCGCCATCTCAGCGGTGGACATCGCGCTGTGGGACCTCAAGGCGAAGATCTTCGGCGTCCCGCTCTACCGCCTGCTCGGACCTTGTACCGACAGCGTGCCCATCTACGGTTCGGGCGGCTGGACCGATCTCAGCGAGGCGGAACTGATTGCCGAACAGCTCAAGTGGGTCGACCGCGGGATCCCGCGAGTCAAGATCAAGGTCGGCAAGGACTTCGGCCAGGCCGAGGCAGAGGATGTGCGCCGGCTGGCGGCGGTGCGGCGCGCCGTCGGCGACGGTGTGGAGATCTACATCGATGCCAACAACGGCTACACGGCTAAGCAGGCGATCCGCTTGGCGCGTCGTTTTCAAGAGTACAACGTCGGTTGGTTCGAAGAACCTGTTCTGGCCGACGACATCGCGGGCCTCGCCGCCATCGCGCGCGCCATCGAGTTACCCGTCGCGACCGGGGAGCACGAATATACGAAGTACGGCTTCAAGGAGCTAATCGCGCAAGGCGGTGCCGACATTGTGCAACCCGATGTGGGTCGGGTCGGCGGTATCACCGAGTGGCTCAAAGTCGCTCATCTCGCGCACGCGTTCAACCTACCGGTTGCACCGCACGCGGTACAGCTGGTTCACTTGCATCTAGCCTGTGCCACGCCGAACCTGAAAGTCGTCGAGTATCTGGGCATCATCGAAGAAGCAGATCGTGTCTGGTTTACGGAGTTTCCCGAGCCGAAAGACGGCCGCTGGTCGCCATATCCCGATCGCCCGGGCCTTGGGCTCGAACTCGATCCTGACGCAGTCGAGCGCTACGCTGTGTGACGACCGCGCTAGGTACGCTGGGTCGTAGTTCGCCGTTCAGGTTTACCGGGTTACGCTACGCGAATCGGCCCAACGCCGGAGGAAGACAAGATGCTTTTGATCGGCATGTACGATAGTCCGTTCGTGCGCCGCGTGGCTATCGCGTTGCGCTCCTACGGTATCGCGTTCGACCATCAAGCGTGGTCGGTATTTCGCGATGCTGACCAAGTCGCGCGTCACAATCCGCTCATTCGCGTGCCGACGCTGGTACTCGACGACGGCGAGACACTCATCGAAAGCAGCGCCATCATCGACGCCCTCGACGACATGGTCGGCCCCGATCGCGCACTGATGCCTGCCGAGGGTTCCGAGCGGCGAAAACACATGCGGGTGTGTGCGCTCGCGGTTGGGCTGGGAGATAAAGTAGTTTCCTTGATCTACGAACGTGAAATCCATCGACGCCAAACGGCAGATTGGGTCGCGCGCTGCAATCAGCAGATTGGTGCGACCTTGGATGTGCTCGAACGAGAGCGCGCCGCACGCGCATCTGCCTGGTGGTTCGGCGAGGCGATCGGCCACGCGGATATTGCGGTCGCCTGTGTGCTCACGCTCGCGATTGAGGCGCTGCGATGGAATCTCGATGCCAAGCGCTGGCCCGCGCTGAAAGCGCATCGCGAGAAGTGCGAAGCGCGGCCCGAATTCACGGAGATCAGTCAGCCGTTTTTTGCGCCGCCGCCAAGGTAAGCGGCGAGGGAAGTTGAGCCATGCGGAAATCGTAACGTCCGACCCTAAACGCCTGTTCCGTCACCAAACCCATGCGGCAATGCGGTCCAACGATTGAGTCCCGTGCCCTACGTCTTGGTATCCGATCTGCTCTTGCCTAGTGCGGTGAGTGCATCGAAAACCAACCGATCGATCTCCAGGCCATCGCGAGACAATCGCTCACGCGAGCGAAACGCGTGCTCGGAGGGAATGCGGATCTCGTCGACGCCGGCCTGGCGCGGTGTCGCCTTGACGCGCTCGATCAGCTCCCCTACTCGACGCTCGAACACCTCGCCCGGCCCCACGAGATCGGGCCGGAAGGCGATAAACAGATAGCCGGAATCGCTCTGCGCCTGTGAGCCGACTCCGGCGAGCAGGCCCAGCGCCTGCATCATCAGGGCGAGCCCAAAGCCCTTGTGGCCGCCGAACGGCAACAAGGCACCCTCTCGCGCGAGTTTCGGATCACGGGTCGGCTCACCCGCCGGGCCGAGCGCAACGTTCTCCGGAAGCGGCTCCCCCAACCGCTCGCGCAGCATCACATCGGTCATCATCACCGCGGAGGTGCCTATATCGAGCACAATCGGTCCCCGCGACGAGGGCACGGCAAAGGCGATCGGATTGGTGCCGAGCACCTTCTGAGTGCCGCCGAGAGGGGCCACCATCGGCGAAGTGCTGGTGGTATGGATCGCAACCAGGCCAGCCTTGGCGATCATTTCGACGTAGTAGGCGCTGCGCCCGCTCATCCACGCGTCGTGCACCGAGACCAGCGCGATGCCATGCGCCCCGGCCTTTTTGATCGTTGCCGCAGCCGCGTGAAACAGCGCCAGCATGCCGACGTTGTTGCCGCCGTCGAAGGCGAGGGAGACGGGGCTCTCGCGCAGTACGGTCATGGGCCGGCGCGGCAGACGGAATTGCGCGCTCTCCGGCAAATTTAGGATCTTGGCCAGACCCGAATATTCATAGCCGCAGAGCGCGGCATCGATCACATGATCGGCGATGATGCGCGCTTCGTCGGGCGCGTATCCGATACCGCGCAACGCGCCTTCCGCCAAGTCGCGAGCGTCACCGACGTTCAATCTCACCCGACCGGTCGGCATTGCACTTGCGGGCGGTAACTAAATCTGAATGCCTGCGCTACGCTCATTGCATCAAAAACGTCGGCTTCCGAGTAGATTCCTGGTGCCTCGCTAAAGGTCGTCGATCGCGATCGTCAACGAGGGCCCGGCCCAGAGCCTCGGGTTTCCAATGAAGATTTGAATTCCTACCCCCAGGTGCGCTCGCCTCGACCCTTCGCCTGATAAGCCCAAGGACCGCTGTAGCCTGCCGACCAGTCCGGCGGCAGCTCGCAACCGCGCGGGTCGTGGCTGGAGAATCGCGCCGGTTTGCCACGCACGATCCTGCCGCAGTACTCGCTGGGGATGGGGTTCGCCCCGTAGGGCATGCTGTCGGCCGAGGAATAGACGTTGAGCAGCAGCGGCCGCATGCGCGTCGATGCGTTATCCGCCGAGCCATGAATCACGCGGCAGTTGATCAACACCAGCGAGCCGGCCGGCCCGGTCAAAGACACTTCGCGCTCGCGCCAATCGGCGGGTAATTCATCTTCAGCAATCCTCAGCACCCAATTGCGCCGCTCGTCGTACATGCTGTAGAGGCGTTCATGGTGAGAACCGCGTATCGCTTTGAGGGGGCCTTGTTCTTCGCCGACATCCTCGAGGTAGACGCCGATGGTGACCGGACTGTAGTCCGTGTGCGGCCATGCTTGAATGTCTTGGTGCCAATCGAATCGCTGGCCGCCCTCGGGCCACTTGAAGTTGAGCTTGGAATGATGAAACTTGACGTCGGGCCCACATACATCGGCGGCGACATCCGCCGAGACGGACTCGCTCGCAAAGGCCCAGAAGTCTGGGTGATGCGACACCGGGCTCGACAGACGACGCAGCCGAGGTGTCGTCGCGCTGTGGCCCGTTTCGAGTACGAAGCGGGCGTCGCTCGTTGTGACCTCTCGGCTCGCCTCGACGCTTGCTTGCATCGCCACACGCAAACGCGCCAACCAGCCCCCCTCCACAAGTCCCGGCACGACCAAGCAGCCGTCCTCGAAGAAGCGACTGCGTTGCGCCGGGCTCAGCACCCGCACCGGGTGTTTGAGGATGTCCTCCGCCAGCATGATCGATCTTCCATCCTGGGAAACGAGGACCATGGTAGCGCCGCCGCAGCTGCGTGTGAAGGCGCTCCCCACAGGGTGTTCGGG
>CAZILI010000164.1:0-8289 GCA_964539965.1 uncultured Burkholderiales bacterium
TCGACTTCGTTGTGCATGAAGTACACTTTCCCGCCGCTATTGAGCTCGCGCAGCACCGCTTCTCGAATCAAGCCGACGCTGTACGGATGCACGAAGGTCTTGATCGACAGCCGCCTTTGCGGCGCGGTGGCGATGACCGAGAAATCGCGCACGCCCTCCAACGACATGGCCAAGGTGCGCGGGATCGGGGTGGCGGTCAAGGTGAGCACGTCGACCTCGGCGCGCAGCTGCTTCAACTGCTCTTTCTGGCGCACGCCGAAGCGGTGCTCCTCGTCGATGATCACCAGGCCCAGGCGCTTTAACTTGACGTCTTTTTGAATCAAGCGATGCGTACCGATAGCGATGTCGATGCTACCGTCGGCCAATCCGGCGATCGCGGCGGCCTGCTCTTTGGCGGTGCGAAAGCGCGACAGCTCGACTACCTTGATCGGCCATTCGGCGAAGCGATCGGAAAAGTTCTCGAAGTGCTGCTCGGCGAGCAAGGTGGTCGGCACCAAGATCACCACTTGTTTGTTGGCATTCACCGCGATGAAGGCGGCGCGCATGGCGACTTCGGTCTTGCCGAAGCCCACGTCGCCGCAGATGAGCCGATCCATCGGTTTGCCCGCCGTCATGTCGGCGATCACCGCTTCGATTGCCGCCGCCTGATCGGGCGTCTCTTCGAACTCGAAGCCGGCGGTGAAAGCTTGGTAGTCGTGCTCGTTGAGCGGGAACTGATGGCCCTTGCGCGCGGCGCGCTGCGCGTACAGGTTCAGAAGCTCGGCGGCGGTGTCGCGCACTTGCTGCGCGGCTCGGCGCTTGGCTCTTTCCCACTGTCCGCTGCCCAGTTTGTGCAGCGGAGTCGCCTCCGGTCCCGCGCCGCTGTAGCGGCTGATCACGTGCAACTGCGCGACCGGCACGTACAGCTTGTCGCCGGCGTCGTATTCCAAGTGCAGGAACTCGGTCGCGCCTTCGCCCAAGTCCATGGTGACCAACCCCAAGTAACGGCCGACGCCGTGCTGCGCGTGCACCACCGGATCGCCGATGCGCACCTCGGCCAATTCGCGCAGCTCCATGTCGGCGAACGCTTTGCGGGCGGCCTCGCGCCGCCGTGTCTGCTTGACCTGGTGCGCGTACAGCTCGTTTTCGGTGATGAGCGCAAACGCCGGTTGATCCAGCACGAAGCCCGCGGCGAGCGGGGCGACCGTGATCATGAAGCGCTCTTGCGCTGCCAAGCAGGCGGCATAGGAGTCGCAAGCGACCGGCGTTAGAGCGTGCTCGCGCAGCAGCTCCGCGATGGTCTCGCGGCGCCCCAAACCCTCGGCCGCGAGCAAGATGCGCCCGGGAAAGCGCTGCGCGAACTCGGTGAGCCGGGCCACTGGATTGTCGGCGCGGCGGTCGACTTCGACCGTGGGTGGCGGCGCGCTCGTGAAGCCGCCCTCTGCCTCGGCCGTGCCGTCACTTGCGATATCGAGGCGCTCGCGCGGCTTCAGGCCCACGAAGAATTCTTCCTCGCTCAAGTACAAGTCGAGCGGCGGCAGCAGCGGTCGAGCGCGGTCACCACGCAGCAGGTCGTAGCGTGACTTGAGGTCCTGCCAAAACGCGCGGATGGCGCCGTGCACGTCGTGATGCAGGACCACGAGCGCGTCCGACCTGATGTACTCGAACAGGCTGGCGGTGTGCTCGAAGAACAGCGGCAGATAGTATTCGATACCGGCCGGCGCCAGGCCGTTGCTCACATCCTTGTAGAGCTGGCTCTTGGACGGATCGCCTTCGAACTTTTCGCGAAAGCCCTGACGAAATTGGCTGCGCGCTGCCTCATCGAGTGGGAATTCGCGCGCCGGCAGCAGGCGTACATCCTTCACGGTGTAGATGCTGCGCTGCGTGTCGACGTCGAATGTGCGCAGGGTCTCGATCTCGTTGTCGAACAGATCGATGCGGTAGGGTACTGCGCTGCCCATGGGGAACAAGTCGATCAATCCGCCGCGCACGGCGTACTCGCCCGGGCGCAGTACTTGGCTCACGTGCGTGTAGCCGCCGACGTTCAACTGCGCGCGGAACGCGTCCACGTCGAGCTTCTGTTTCTGCTGCAGGGAAAACGTGTAGGCGGCGAGAAAGGCGGACGGCGCCAGGCGACCCAGCGCGGTCGCCACCGGCACGATGGCGACGTCATAGTGGCCTTGCGAGAACTGGTACAAGGTCGATAGGCGCTCGGAGATCAGATCCTGATGCGGCGACAGCTGGTCGTACGGTAACGTCTCCCAATCGGGCAGCAGGTGCACCGCAAGCTCCGGCGCGAACCAGCGGATTTCGCTTTGCAGGCGCTGCGCGTGCCACGCCGTCTCGGTCAGTATCGCCAACGGTCGGCGGCGGCGTGCCAGCTGCGCCAAGTACAGCGCGTCGGCGGAACCGTGCAACGCGGCGGCGGACTTACTCGAAGTCGGCGAGCGAACGTGATCGGCAGCGGACACGGTTGGACGGTTGGCGGGTCGGAGAGGGGAACTTGTTACTAGTAGGGGTAGAATTCTATAGGCCGCATCCACATGCGGCATATAGAAGTATACCCCTAGCCATCTGATCGTCCGAAGCGCTCGGCGAGGTAGGCGAGCAGTGCCTCCGCGTTCGGGAAGCGATCGGTCGACTTCTTCGCCACGATGCGGTCGAGCAACTCCTGAAAGCGCGACAGCGCGGGCGGCAGCAGCGGGAATTGTTCGTGCAGGTGTTTGTAGACGAGCGCGACCGCGTTGTCGGCGTCGTATAGGCGCTTGCCGGTCAGCATCTCGTGGAAAATCACGCCGGCGCTGTACAAATCGCTGCGGGCATCCAGCCTGGCGCCGGTGCCCTGCTCGGGACTCATGTAATAGGGCGTGCCGAACACTTGGCCGTGCTGCGTGAGTTGGGTGGCTTCCGAGACTTCCTTGGCGATGCCGAAGTCGAGTATGCCGAGCGAGCCGTCGGCGCGGAACATGATGTTCTGCGGTTTTAGGTCGCGATGGATGACGCCGGCCGCGTGCACCGCCTGCAGACCCTTGGCGATCTGCGACAGTATGTCGAGCGCCTGGTTGCTGGTGAGGCCTTGGTCGATCTTCTCCTTGAGGTCGCCGCCGGCGAAGTACTCCATGGCGAAGTACATGTGATCGGCCGAAAAGCCTTGATCGAAGATTTTGACCACATACGGGCTGCGCAGCTTGGAGATGATGCCGTACTCGCGAATGAAGCGCTTGAAAAACTCGGTCTCTTGCGACAGTTTGTGCTCGAGCACCTTGAGCACGATCGCTTCGTGATCGCTCATGCGTTCGGCGAGATAGACGGTGGACATGCCGCCGGCGCCGATCTTGCGCATGATGACGTAGTTGGTGACTTCCAGCGGTTGCGGGATGTCGCGCTGTCTCGGCGGGCCGGAGGCCTTCGCCGGCGTGATGGTCAACGTCGGCAGCTCGAACGACTGCGCGCCTGCGCGCGCGGCGGTGACTTCTCGTATCGAGGCGGCCAATTTGGATTGCGATAGATCGTGCTTGCGTAAGTAGTCGGCGGCGCCGGCCTTGAGCGCTTGCACGGCGATGTCTTCACTGCCCTGGCCTGTCATGAATATCACCGGCGGGCAGCCCGCTTGCTCGCGGAAAGAACGCAGCCAGGCGAGCCCGTCTTCCTGGCCGAGCATGTAGTCGAGCAGCACCACGTCGTATGCGCCCCAATCGAAGCCGGGCGGCGGCTTGCCCAGGGCGATCGGATCCCACTCCTCGATCGCCGCTTCGGGCCATTCGACCAAGATGTAGTGGCGCACCAACACGCGCATGTCGGCCGAATCATCGATGATGAGGGCGGAGAGCGGGGCGGGTGGCGTGGGCATGAACGCTAGCCTAGCGGGCTGATGCGATACACCGCGAGCGGCGCCGATTTGCCCTTCAACAACAGCGGGGCGAGCGGCGTCGCGTGAAACGCGCCCGCCTCCGGGCCTAAGCCGTGCAGCACCGACTCCGACAACAGCACTTCGTCGGCCTGCGCCTTTTGCATCAGGCGCGCGGCGACGTTGACCGCGTCGCCGATCAAGGTGTAGCTCATGTAGCTCGGCGAACCGACATTGCCTGCGGTGACGATGCCGCGTCCGATGCCGATGCCCAGCCCGACCTCGAGGTCGTAGCGCGCCTTCCAGTCGTGCGCATTCACCTGAAAGTCGCGCACCATGCTCGCCGCCGCTTGCACCGCGCGCAGGGCGGCGTCGGCCTGCGGTAGCGGCACGCCGAAGGCAACCAGTAGGCTGTCGCCGGCCATGTTGATGACGGTGCCTTCGAACGAGTAGGCGACCGAAGTGGCTTGGGTGAAGAACTCGTTGAGCAGCCTGACCACTACGTCGGGTTCGAGTTTCTCCGCCATGCGGGTGAAGCCGCGGATGTCGGCGAACAGCGCCACCGCCTCGACCCGCGACAGGCGCGCGAGCGGCGAGTCGCTATCGCTGCGGGCGAGAATCTCTTTGACCAGCTTGGGCGACACGTAGCGCTCGAACGCCGCGTGCACACGCTTACGTTCATCGACTTCACGCGACAAGCGTGTGGCCTCCAGCGCTTGGCGCGCCTCAGCCAAGCGCACCAGGGAGCGCACGCGCGCCAGCAGTTCTTCGGGAAACACGGGCTTGGAAAGAAAATCATCGGCGCCCGCTTCTCTGCCGGCGATGCGGTCGTCGCGCCGCTGCAAACCGGTCGCCAGCACGATAGGAATCGCCAAGGTGGCCGGATCGTGCTTGAGCTTGCGGCAGATTTCGAAGCCGTTGTCGCCCGGCATCATGACGTCGAGCAGGATTAGATCAGGCCGCTCGCGCTCGATCGCGCGCAGCGCCGCTTCACCGCTGTCGGCGCGCTGCACGCGATAGCCGCCCGACTCGAGATAGCGCGCCATCAGCTCGCGATTGTCCGCTTGATCGTCGACCACGAGCACCAGCCCGCCGCTGGGGGCGAGTTCCAGTGCAGGAGCGTTGCCGTAGCTTCGGCGTGACATGCCGGCAGAGGGTCGCAAGCGCAAGCGGGGAGGGGACGTCTCGCTAAACGAACACGACGTCGATGTGCTGCAGGTAGTTTTGATACGAACCGAGGCAGTCGCGGATCTTGTCGTCGTCCTTGACTTTGGCGGCGGTTTCGATCTGCACGCCCAATTCGGTGATGTGGTCGAAACCGTAGCCGCCGCCGACCCCTTTCATGTTGTGCCCGATGATGCGCATCGCCTCGAAGTCGGCGCGCTCGAGCGCGCGGCCTAGCTCGCCCAACTCCTTATTGCGGTTGGCGAGGAAATTGGGGATCAAGTCCTTCAGCTCAGAATCGACTTCGACGGTCAGGCGTTCTGTCATGGCGGTTATCCTTGTGGTAGCTCGGCTTGTGCGCGCGAGGGCTCACGCGATTTGCTGTGCCTTGCGTGCGCTCGCGTCGGCATCGCGCTCCAGTAGGCGCGCGATGGTGCGATACAGGCGATCGCGATTGACAGGCTTCTCGAGATAGTCGTCGAAACCCTCGGCCAGCGCGCGCTCGATGTCCGGCCCCTCCGGATGCGCCGTCATGGCGAGAACCGGGCGCTTGTAGCCGCGCTGGCGCAGCTCCTTGACCGCGGCCACACCGTCGAGCACCGGCATTTCCATGTCCATCAGCACCAGGTCGGGCGGCTCGGCGGCCACCGCCTGCACCGCTTCGCGCCCGTTTGCCACCGCGAGCACCGTGAGCCCCATCTTGCTCAGCAGACGGCTGACCAAGTCGCGGATGTCGTTGTTGTCCTCCGCCAGTACGACCTTTCCGTGCAAACGTTGCACCGTGACTTCGCCTCCCTTGACGGCCAAGGCAGGCGCCGCACTGTCCCCCGCCTGAGCCGCCGGCACGGTGGCGAAGAACGCGCTGCCGCTGCCGAGCTTGGACTCCACGCGCAGACTGCCGCCCATGAGTTCGCACAGATTGAGGCTGATGGACAGCCCTAGCCCGGTGCCGCCGTGGCGTCGCTGCATGTCGTCCGAGCCCTGCTTGAACGGAATGAAGATGCGTTGCATAGTCTCCTCGCTCATGCCCGGGCCGGTATCGCGCACCACGATCTTGAGCACGCCGTTGGACCACTCTACGCTCACCGTGACGCCGCCCTCGCGAGTGAACTTGATCGCATTGCCGACCAAGTTGAGCAGCACTTGGCGCATGCGAAACGCGTCGAGCTCTACCACCGCCGGCAAACTGTCATGGTACATGGCCTCGAGGACGAGGTGCTTTTCTGTCGCCAGCGGTGACAAGGTGACGACTACATCGTCGATCAGTTCACGCACCCGCGTGGGCACTCGGTTGATCTTCATCTGGCCGGCCTCGATCTTCGATTGATCGAGCATGTTGTTGATGAGTTGCATCAGGTGCTGGCTGTTCTTGTCGACCACCGTGACGTATTGGTTGCGCTGCTTGCCCGGCACGTCCGGCTCGCTCAATAAGCGATTGAAACCCATGATGGCGGCGAGCGGGGTGCGCAGTTCGTGCGTCATTTGCGAGATGAATTGGCTCTTGAGCCTGTAGGCTTCCTCGGCGGCCAGCTTTTCGTACGCCAGGCGCTGCTTGTCTTGGTACAGCAAGAACACCCGCATCAATAAGAACAAGCTGCCGGCGAGCAACCCGGTCAGGATGGGAAACAGCAGGCTTGTGGTTTGCCCCGCCCAATAAAATACAGAGGAGGCGAGAAATACCAGCCCCGCCATGGCGGCCAGCACGCCGATGTTATAGATCGGCCGTGACTGCACGCGTTCGCGATACGACAGCACCGGCACCAACAGCGCGATGAGCACGAGCAGCGCGTCGGCGTACCAGGGGGCGCGACGCTGCAACTTGCCGCTCTCGAGCGCGTGCGTTACCACCCCCAACATCATCAGGCCGGGAACTTGGCCGAGCGGGGTGTAGTTGAAGTCGCCGAGGACCGCGGTCGAGGTGCCGATGAACACGCGCTTGCCGCGGATCACTCGCTGCAGGTCTTGCGTGCCGGGCAATCGCTTGGCTGCCCCGTACACCTGATAGAAGGGGACGGTGGGGACGTCGCGGAGGTTGCGCGGATAGCGCAGGCTCACCGCGCCGTCGTGGTCAATCGGAAAACTATGGCGTCCGACGTGTAGCACACGCCGGCGCGCGTCGTAGGTGACCGTCGGCGCGGCCTCGCCTGCAAACAGGCTCGCCAGCGATAAGCTGGGCAAGGTCACGTCGGCGTTGTCGAGGCGATGCAACAGCGGGAAGCGGCGCGAAATATTGTCCAAATCGGGGCGCATGCTGAATACGCCCACCTGGCCGGCGCCGGCGGGCCGCTCGGTGAGAGCGGCGATGGGAATGGTCATATCGCGCCAGGCGCGGGCCGGCGCGTCTTGCGGCGCCCGCCAGGCGAGGGACTGCAAGCGTTGCAGATAAGCGGCCGAGCGTTCCAGCGGATACTCGATCCAGGCGGCGCCGAGCACTACGTTGCGCGCTTCGCGCAGTCGCTGCGCGAACGCGGCGTCGCCCTGGCGCGGCTCGGAAAACAGGATATCGTAGGTGATCGACTTGGCACCCGCCTCTAGCAAGTAGTCGGTGACACGGGCATACACATCGCGGCTGTACGGCCAGGCGCCGAGCAGCCCTTGCAGATGCGTCATCGATTCCTCGTCGATATCGACCAGCAAGTAGCCGTCGTAGGTCTCCTCGCCCGCGAACAGCACGACTTGCAGATCGCGTAGACTGAGATCGAGCTTTTGCATGGTGCGCGTTTGCAACAGCGCCGTCGAGATGGCGATCGACAGCGCGACGATCGCCACGGTGCGAAAACGGTTACGGTACCTTCGAAAGTACGCAACTACACGCATGCGAGGCTTGTCGCGTCTCCGTCGCTTGGGCCGCGCACGGGATGCGCGCGGCGCGATCCTCCTCCCGCGCCCACCGCGCGCGAGAGGCACAACACCACGATTTCAGCCGACCGCAACCGGAATCTTGCCGATCTTGGCGCGCCATTCGTTCGGCCCGCTCACGTGCACCGACTCGCCGCGCGCGTCCACCGCCACCGTCACCGGCATCTCCTTCACTTCGAACTCGTAGATCGCTTCCATGCCGAGATCGGCGAACGCGACCACGCGGCTCGCACGTATCGCCTTCGACACGAGATAGGCGGCGCCGCCCACCGCGATCAGCGAAACCGACCGATGCCGCTTGATCGCCTCGATCGCCGCCGGTCCGCGCTCGCCCTTTCCGATCAAGCCGAGCAAGCCGGTCTGCGACAGCATCGGTTCGACGAACTTGTCCATGCGCGTGGCGGTGGTCGGGCCGGCCGGGCCGACGATCTCATCGCGCA
>CAZILI010000165.1:0-8216 GCA_964539965.1 uncultured Burkholderiales bacterium
CGTAGTGGGCACGCAGGATGTTGCGGCCGATGCGGCCGTAGCCGTTGATGGCGATCTTGATGGGCATACTGGGCTCCTGCTTAGCGAGGTCAGTTGGGATCGAGGTGCGTGGCGGATCGTGAGGCCTGGCTCAGTTACTCTGCCGGGTACTAGGCTTCAAAGCTAGTGCAGACAATGCACCCACGGTCATACTCCCCGTGGATTAGTCGGGCGAGCGACCGGGCGAGGCGAGCAAGAGCCAAAAACCGCGATTATAAGTCTTTACCGTCCCGCAGCACACAGCGCACGCGCTCCACCACGTTTTCGACGGTGAAGCCGAAGTATTTGAACAACTCGCCGGCGGGCGCCGACTCGCCGTAGCGGTCGATCGCTACGATCGCGCCGTCCAGGCCGACGTACTTGTGCCAAAAGTCGCTTACCCCCGCCTCGATCGCCACGCGCGGGACACCCCTCGGCAACACGCGCTCGCGGTAGGCGGCGTCGTGCCGATCGAACACCTCGGTCGAAGGCATGGACACCACGCGCGCCGCGATGCCCGTTTCGGCCAAGGCTTTCTGCGCGCCGATGGCAAGCTGCACCTCCGAGCCGGTGGCGATCAACACCACCCGCGGCGCGCCGCCCGTGGCGTCCGCCAGCACGTAGCCCCCCTTGGCGATGTGATCGGAGGCGCCGGGGTCGCGCGCCTGAAACGGCAAGTTCTGGCGCGAGAACACGAGCGCGCTCGGCCCGTCCTTGCGCTCGATCGCCGCCGCCCAAGCGAAGATCGATTCCTTGGTGTCGCACGGGCGCCACACATCGAGATTGGGAATCAAGCGCAGGCTCGAGACGTGCTCGACCGATTGGTGCGTGGGCCCGTCTTCGCCCAAGCCGATGGAATCGTGCGTGTAGACGAAGATGGTGCGCAGCTTCATGAGCGCCGCCATGCGCACGGCGTTGCGCGCATAGTCGGAGAAGGTCAAGAAGGTGCCGCCGTAGGGGATGAATCCCCCGTGCAGGGCGAGCCCGTTCATGATCGCGCTCATGCCGAACTCGCGCACGCCGTAGTAGAGATAGTTGCCGGCTTGCGAGCCGGTCACGGGCTTGGACTGCGACCACAAGGTCAGATTCGACCCCGCCAAGTCGGCCGAGCCGCCGAGCAACTCGGGCAGCAGCGGCGCGAATCCCTCAATCGCGTTCTGCGAAGCCTTGCGGGTGGCGATGGTCTCGGCTTTCTCCTTTGCGGCGCCGACCAGGCTCTCCACTTGGCCCGCCCAGCCCGGCGGCAGTTCGCCCTTGCAGCGGCGCTCGAATTCCTCCGCCTGTGCCGGATGGGCTTGCGCGTAGCGTGCGAACAAACGGTTCCAGTCATCTTCGAGCCGCTCGCCCTGCGCGCGCGCATCCCAGCCGGCGTAGACGGCAGGTGGGATTTCGAACGGCGGGTGCGGCCAACCGATCGCGGCGCGGGTGGCGGCGACCTCTTTCTCGCCGAGCGCGGCGCCGTGCGCATCGTGGCTGCCGGCCTTGTTGGGCGAACCCTTGGCGATGATGGTCTTGCAGCAGATGAGACTCGGGCGCTCGGTTTCGGCTTTCGCCTGCACGATCGCCCGCTCGATCGCGGCGACATCGTGGCCGTCCACGTTCGGCACCACGTGCCAACCGTAGGCGGCGAAGCGCTTCGGCGTGTCGTCGGTGAACCAGCCCTGCACTTGACCGTCGATGGATATGCCGTTGTCGTCGTAGAAGCAAATCAGCTTGCCCAAGCGCAAGGTGCCGGCGAGCGAGCAAGCCTCGTGCGAAATACCTTCCATCAGGCACCCGTCACCCAAGAACACGTAGGTGTGATGATCGACGATCGCCAGGCCCGGCCGATTGAAGGTCTGCGCCAACACCTTCTCGGCGATCGCCATACCCACGGCGTTGGTGATGCCCTGTCCGAGCGGGCCGGTGGTGGTTTCCACCCCCGGTGTGAGCGGGTACTCGGGATGGCCCGGCGTGAGGGAGTGCAGTTGGCGGAAACGGCGCAGTTCCTCCATCGGCAAGGCGTAGCCGGTCAAATGCAGCAGCGCGTACAGCAACATCGAGCCGTGGCCGTTGGATAGGACGAAGCGGTCGCGGTTCGGCCATTTCGGGTTGCCGGGGTTGTGGCGCAGGTGATGGCGCCACAGCACTTCGGCGATCTCGGCCATGCCCATCGGCATGCCCGGGTGGCCGGAATTGGCTTTCTGCACCGCGTCCATGGCGAGCGCGCGGATGGCATTGGCGAGGTCGGCGCGCGAGGCGGCCTTGGCGGAATCGTTCACGGGAGCACTTCCTGGAAAGGCAAAATTATCGCCCAAATCCGCCGCGCGCGGCTACGCGCTCGCGCGGCGCTTGGCTTCGATCAGCTTCAAGATCATCGGCGTCAAGATGAGCTGCATGGCCAGCTCTTGCTTGCCGCCCGGCACGACGATGCAGTTCGGCCGCGACATGAAGGAGTCCTGCCTCTCTCGCGTCGATGTTGACTTGACACCGACCGATGATACGCGGATCATCTATAAGTAACAGTCACAAGTTATTATTGCTCGAATAAAGCCGCGTTATAGAAACGGAGGGTCCCGATGCTTCACGTCACCTTGCGCCAGCTGCAGATCTTCGAGGCCGCCGCCCGCCACTCGAGCTTTTCGCGCGCCGCCGAGGAGCTTTATTTAACGCAGCCGGCGGTCTCGATGCAGATCAAGCAACTAGAAGAAAGCGTCGGCATGGCGCTGTTCGAGCAGCTCGGCAAGCGTATTTACCTGACCGAGGCGGGCGAAGAACTGTATCGCCGCAGCCGAGAGGTGATCGTGCGGGTAAAGGAAGCCGGTGAGGCGCTAGAGGTGCTCAAGGGCGTGGACCGCGGGCGGCTCAACATCGCGCTGGTGAGCACCGCCAAGTACTTCGCGCCGCAGCTGCTGGCTGACTTTTGCCGTCAGCATCCCGGCGTCACGTTGAATCTCGCCGTGCACAATCGTGAGCTCGTGTTGCAGATGCTGGCCGACAACGAGACCGATCTCGCCATCATGGGGCGTCCGCCTGAGGGCTTGGACGCGGTGGCCGAGGCGTTCGCCTATCAACCGCACGTGGTGATCGCCTCCCCCAGCCATCCCTTCGCCAACGCCAAGCAGATCCCGCTGGTCGAACTTGCGCGCGAGACCTTCATCGTGCGCGAGCCGGGCTCCGGCACCCGCGGCGCCATGGAGCGCTTGTTCGACGCGCATCGCTTGCAGATCAAGCCCACCTTTCAGATGAGCAGCAACGAGACCATCAAGCAGGCGGTGATGGCCGGCATGGGCGTGTCGTTCTTGTCGCTGCACACGATCGGGCTAGAGCTGGAAGCCGGCCGCCTGGTGGTGCTCGACGTGGAAGGGCTGCCGGTCATGCGGCGCTGGTATTTGGCGCACCGTCAGGGCAAGCGTTTGTCGCCGACCGCGCAGTCGTTCAAGGAGTTCTTGCTCGCCGAAGGCTCGAGTTTCTTGCAGAAACCGCCGTTTGCTAAGATCGAGAAGACCGACGAAGGTACGGGGCGCAAGCGCCGCCCCAAGGCGTCAGCGGCGCGTAGCGCTTCGGCCGCCTCCCAATAGCGCGCCTACAACCTAGCCCTCACCCACTGCTTCCAATCGAGGAACAGATCCTGGCCGAGCCCGGCGATCACCGAGCGGACCCACGGCTCCGTGCTCCAAAAATCGTCCGCCGTAAAGGTGACGAAGGCGCCGCCGGATTCCTCTAGGATCAGGCTGCCGGCGGCGTAATCCCACAGCTTTTGGCCACCGTGTAAGTAGAGGTTGAAGCGCCCCGCCGCGACGTAGCACCATTCCAGCGTGGCGGCGCCGAAGTTACGCTGCGAAGAGTAAGGCGGCCTCTCGGCCAATGCTTGGCGCAAGCCGCCCGGCAGGCGCTTGAAGTCCACCTCGGCGATCGCCTCGCGTATGCTCGGCACGATTTCGCGGATGGGCAAGTCGACGCCGTTCAAATAGGCCCCGCAGCCGCGCTCGGCATAGAAGACTTCGTTGGCGACCGGGTCGTAGACCACGCCCAGGGTCGGCCTTCCTTGCCGCATGAGGGCGACCGAGATCGAGAAGTAGGGGATACCGTTCACGAAGTTCGACGTTCCGTCGATCGGGTCGACGCACCACATGCCGGCGCGGCCGGCCTCCCAAAGCTCGCGCTGCTCGGCATCGGTCATTTCCTCGCCCAACACCGGGCAGTCGAAGATGCGCGGCAACTCCTCTTTGAGGGCGGTCTGTGCTGCCAAGTCGGCTTGAGTAAACACGCTGCCGTCGGTCTTGCGCTCATGCGCGACTTTGAGGTAGCGCGGCATGATTTCCTGCCGCGCGATCTTCTTGACTGCGGCGATAACGGCGACCAAAGAAGACGAGACCGGCCGCGCGGCTACTTCCATTTGATGGAGCAGCCGATGGCGGGAATCTGCTGGCGGGGGCCGACCCCAGCTTGCGCGATCGCCACCATGGCGTCGAACAATTCGCGCTTTGCCGCGGGATCGCTCGAGCGGCCGGAGCTGTCCAGGCGGCCGTGGTACTGCAGCTCGAGCTGGGCGTTGAAGCCGTAGAACTCCGGCGTGCATTGCGCATCGTAGGCACGGGCAACCGCCTGACTTTCGTCGTACGCGTACGGAAAGGTGAATCCCCACTCACGCGCGATGCGTTGCATGGCCTCGAACGAGTCCTCGGGATAGGCCGCTGCGTCGTTGGCGCTGATGGCGATGGCACCGATGCCGCGAGCCTTGAGTTCGGTCACGTCGCGCACGATTTTCTCGCGTACGGCTTTGACGTACGGGCAGTGATTGCAGATGAACATCACCACCAGCCCATTCGGGCCGCGCACATCGTTGAGGGAGTAGCGTTTGCCGTCGGTGGCGGGAAGGTCGAAGTCCGACGCCTGCCAACCGATGCGTACCTCGTTCTGTTCAGCAGCCATGCGAAGCGAGGCGAAGAAAGCCTTATCATACCACGCTTTGCACTCGCCTCCGGCGAGCCGACCGCATGCCCCCGCCGCGTTTCTACTGCGCCATCGATCTCGCGCCCAACACCCAAGTCAAGCTGCCGGAGGACGCGGCGCATCACGCGATGAAAGTACTCCGGCTCACGTCCGGCGACGCTGTCACCTTGTTCAACGGCGGGGGTGGAGAGTTCGAGGCGCGCATCCGTTTCTCCGGCCGCGATGCGGTCCTGGTCGATCTCGGCCGGCACCTGGCGGTCGAGCGCGAGTCGCCGTTGCGGCTTTGCCTGGCGCAGTCGCTTTCTAGCGCCGAGCGCATGGACTTTACGTTGCAGAAGGCGGTCGAACTGGGTGTCGAAGCAATCCAGCCTATCGTGTCGGAGCGCAGCATCGTGCGCCTTGCGGGTGAACGGGCGGAGCGTCGCGCGCGGCATTGGCGCAACGTGGTGATCGCCGCCTGCGAGCAGTGCGGACGAAACCGCGTGCCCGTGGTGTCCGACACGCTGAAGCTCGACGATTGGCTCGGTCAGGCGCATGGCGAGGCGCTAAAGCTGATGCTCTCCCCGCTCGGCAGTGCGACACTCGACGCGCTCGCCCCGCCCGCGCAGCGCGTGATCTTGCTCGCCGGGCCCGAAGGCGGCTTAACCGAGGCCGAGCACGCGCGCGTGGCCTCGCGCGGTTTCGTGCCGGTGCGGCTGGGCGCGCGCGTGCTTCGCACCGAGACCGCCGCCATGGCTGCGTTGTCGGCCATGCAGGCGCTGTGGGGAGACTTCCGCGAGTCGGACTGACTTCCGGGGATGGGAGGGGGTATCTAACCTGATACCTAGTGTGAGTGCTGTCTTTGAGGTTATACTAATAGGAGTATGAGTCGATCCGCAGCTTTCGTTACCTGGTTCCGCTCGGCGGCGCCGTACATCCACGCTTTTCGCGGCAAGACGTTCGTCATCGCATTCGGCGGCGAATTCGTGCAGCGCAAGCGCTTCCTGGAATTCGTCCACGACGTGAACTTGCTCGAAAGCTTAGGCGTGCGCCTGGTGCTGGTGCACGGCACGCGGCCGCAGGTGGAAGCGAAGCTCAAAGCGTGGGACCATCGCAGCGCGTTCGTCGGCGGCGCGCGGGTCACCGACACGCGCACCTTGGTCGCGGTGAAGGAGGCGGCCGGCGCCGTGCGCGCCGATATCGAGGCCCTACTCTCGCTCGGGCTCGCCGATTCGCCGATGGCCGGCTCGCGCATCCGTGTGGCGGGCGGCAATTCGATCGCCGCGCAACCGATCGGAGTCATCGACGGCGTCGACCTACAGCACACCGGTGAGGTGCGCAAGATCGACGCCGAGCAGATTCGCCGCCGCTTGGACGGCGACGAGATCGTGCTGTTGTCGCCGGTCGGCTATTCGCCAACCGGGGAAATCTTCAATCTTGCGTTGGGCGACGTGGCGGCCAGTGTGGCCGTCGCGCTGGCAGCCGACAAGCTCCTGTTTTTGGTCGACGGTCCCGGCGTTATGTCCCGACAGGGTGGGCTGCTCACCGAAGTGACGGCACGTGAAGCCGAGAGCCTGTCGGGCGGCGTCAAGCAAACCGAAGACATCAAACGCTACTTGCCGTTCGCGGTGCGCGCCTGCAAAGCAGGGGTCACGCGCTGCCATTTCATCGACTACAACGTCGACGGCGCGCTTTTGCTGGAGTTCTTTACGCGCACGGGCATCGGCACCATGGTCACGCGTGAGCCGCTGGAGACCTTGCGCGCCGCCGAGGGCGCCGATATCGCCGGCATCGTGCGCCTTATCGAGCCGCTGGAGGAAGAGGGGATCTTGGTCAGGCGCGATCGCGAACGGCTGGTGCACGAGATCGGCAATTTCACCGTGCTGGAGCACGACGGGCGCATCGTCGGCTGTGTCGCGCTGTATCCGTTCTCGCCTCAGCGCGCCGGCGAGTTGGCCTGCTTGGCGGTGGATCCGGACTACCGCAAGCACGGACGCGGCGAGCGGCTCATGCGGCACGTCGAGCACACCGCCAAGGCGCGCGGCCTGAGCCGCCTATTCGTGCTGTCGACGCGTACCGCACACTGGTTCATCGAGCGCGGCTACGCGCAGGGCGACGTGCAAGCGCTGCCGCACGAGCGCCGTGAGCTGTATAACTTTCAGCGCCGTTCCAAGGTGTTCTGGAAGCGATTGAAATAACCCGCGCAGCCGCCGCGGTACAATTCTCACAGTTCTTACAAACAGGTTACTCGCGATGGGGCGAATGATTCATTGCGTAAAGCTCAAACGCCAGGCTGAAGGTTTCGATACGCCGCCGTATCCCGGTGAGTTGGGTCGGCGGATCTACGAGCACGTTTCCAAAGAGGCGTGGGGGCAGTGGATCGACTATCAGAAGATGCTGATCAACGAGAACCGCCTCAATCTTGCCGACGCTAAGGCGCGTAAGTACTTGGAGCAACAGATGCAGCAGCACTTCTTCGGAGAGGGCGCCGAGCGGCCGACAGGCTACACCCCGCCGGCGCAGGATTAGGGCAGCGCCTCTTTGGCGATGACCTCGGCGCTGGTGTGGCGCACGTCTTTGCCTTTGACCAGGTAGACCACGTATTCGGCCATGTTTTTGGCGTGATCGCCGATGCGCTCGATCGCCTTGGCGACGAAGAGTATTTCCAACGAAGCGGAAATGGTGCGCGGATCTTCCATCATGAAAGTGATCAATTGACGCAAGATCGCGCGAAACGACTCGTCCACGACTTCGTCTTGCCGCAGTAGCTCGACGGCGGCGCTGGTGTCCAGGCGCGCGAACGCGTCCAGCGCCTTGCGCAACATCTCCAGCGCGATGTCGGCCACGCGCCGCACTTCGGTGATACGCGGCGTGTACAGGCGTTCGGAGGTATGAATGAGCTTCGCCATGCGCGCGATCTTGTCGGCCTCGTCACCGATGCGCTCCAGATCCGTGATGATCTTCACCACCGCCATCACCATGCGCAGATCGCCGGCCGCCGGTTGGCGGCGCGCGATGATTTGGTTGCAATCCTCGTCGATCGACACTTCCAGCGCGTTGACGTGATCGTCTTTTTCCACGACTTGATCGGCAAGCCGCACATCGCCTGTGGTCAACGATTGCAGCGCCAACACGATTTGCTGCTCGACCAACCCGCCCATTTGCAGCACGCTGGCGCGCAGCGCCTCGAGATCGGCGTCGAATTGCTTGGAGGTGTGTTCGGTCTGCATCGGCGACGAATCCTTTTTAGGCCATGGGACGGTACAGGACGACTGTGACGATTT
>CAZILI010000166.1:0-7935 GCA_964539965.1 uncultured Burkholderiales bacterium
GCGCCTTTGAGGCGCTCATCCATCAAGCCCCCGGCTTTGCCGGGGGTATTTGACTTTTTTGCCTAACTGCCTACACACAAAATTCCAGACATACTCGAAAATCGCCGCCTAACTCAACTTCCTAAAACACAACATTTGACAATAGCTCCAAATGGTCCGTCTAGAATCGATATTGCAACCGGATAGAAGTGTGGAAATAGCCGCTGGGCTAGGCGCAAAACCACAGCTTGGTTTGGGCACCGAGTGAGGATTTGCAACAACGCTCAGCGTCGATTTTCGGCATCTTCTACTCAGTGAACTTCGGACTCAGGACACTGGTCCCTCAGGCGCTTGCCCCGTAAAGTCAGCGACACCCGCCTGCAAGAATCCATCGGAAAAAGTCGGGCCCAATGGAGGATTGCCATCTTGCGATAGCGCGATCAGGTAGTCGCCTGCCGGTAGCAGCGGGACACTCAACTGTGCATCCCAGCAGAACCCGGTGGTTGGGTCCGGCGCGCCGCTGCCGGGACCACACGCGTTGGCGCTGCCGGTCCCGAGCTGCAGGAGCAACTGCCCACCGTCTGCCGAGAACAATGACAGGATGGGGGCAAACCCACCCGCGGAGATGGAAGAACCCGAATGACTGACCCCGCTCCCGTACGAGAACGTGAGCGCGTCCAAGGGCGCATCGGCGCTGATCGAGAAGGAGTGGACGAACACGTCATCATCGGTCGCAAACACTTCAGCGAAGGAGAAGGCCAACGGTGCAGCGCCGGTATTCGGTGCCAACGGCCCGACCAGAACAGCGACGACCGATGACGCAATGAGCCTGCGCAGCGCCTCGAGTCGGTTGTTTTTAGCACTCGTCCGCTTCATTTTTGTTGGCGCTCCCGTAGGCCATGCGGTGAAGGCACTCTATTCCCGGCAGCGGAGTGAATCAAGGAAAAGAACTCTGAGACAACAGTCGCCGCACGCGCAGAAGCTCTCGGTCTGCGATGCCGTGGGCTAGCAGTGCCGCGACGGTGTCGAAGACATAGTCGCGGCAGCTTCCATAGCGGCCATGACCTTGTGCGATGGCCTGTAGCAGAACGCGATCGGACAACGCACCGGTATAGCCGCTGCTGTCGCGACGCACGACGAAGGTCAGCGCGGTCAACACACGCTCGCCGACGAGGCAGCTGACCCAAGTGGGGCGATAGGCACCGTACACCATCTCGCGTGCCCACAGCGCTTCCAGCTCGCTGTCTGCGCGATGCGCGGCAAGCCGCAAGCCCAGGCCTCGGCAAGAGCCGCCGCGATCGAGCCCCAGCACCAAGCCCGGGCGCTCCGGCGTGCCGCGGTTGCTGCGCGACCACAGGCACAGGCGGCGATGATAGCCGTGCAAAGTGGCGATGAGGCGCTCTTCGTACTCGACCTGCGGATTCCAAACCAGCGAGCCGTAGGCGAACAGCCAAATGTCACCCGCGGCGCGCCCACGTAGGGTTTCGTCCAGGGAAGCGCGCCGCTCCGCTTCGCTGAGCGGGGCGGACTGCGACGGAAAACGCGCCGATTTCACGCGAGGGAAGGCTCCCTCTAGAGGAATCGCTGACCGATCCACCACGCGACAGCCGAGACGAATGCCGAGCAGGGGATGGTCAAGATCCAGGCCCACACGATGCGTCCCGCCACGCCCCAACGAACAGCGGAAGTCCGACGCACCGAACCCACGCCGACGATGGCGCCGCTGATGGTGTGCGTGGTCGAGACCGGAATGCCGAACGCAGTGGCTAGGAACAAGGTCGCCGCTCCGCCGGTTTCGGCACAAAAGCCGCCAACCGGCCGCAGCTTGGTGATGCGCTGGCCCATGGTCTTGACGATGCGCCAACCACCCAGCAGCGTGCCGAAGGCAATCGCCGCATAGCAAGCGACGATCACCCACATCGGCAGCGGATCCTTGGCGCCGGTTATTCCGGCGGCGATCAGCAGCATCCAAATGATGCCCATGGTTTTCTGTGCGTCGTTGCCGCCGTGGCCGAGGCTGTACAGCGAGGCGGAGACGAGCTGCAGGCGCCGAAACCAGCGGTCGATGCGACGCGGGGTCGCGCGGCGTCCGAGCCAAGCGACCAGCACCATGAGCAGCGAACCGAACAAAAAGCCCAGCGTCGGCGAGACCACGATGAAAACCACCGCCTTGCCGATGCCGCTGCCGACCAGGCCCTCCGCGCCCACCTTGGCCAACGCCGCGCCGATGAGCCCGCCGATCAACGCATGGGAAGAACTCGACGGGATGCCGTAGTACCAGGTGACGATGTTCCACGTGATGGCGCCCGTCAGCGCGCCGAATATCACGTATTGATCGATGACCGAAGGCTCGATGATGCCCTTGCCGACGGTGGCGGCGACCTTCAGCTGAAACACCGCGATCGCGATGAAGTTGAACAGCGCCGCCAGCGTGACGGCTTGGTAGGGGCGCAGCACCCGGGTCGACACCACGGTGGCGATGGAGTTGGCCGCGTCGTGAAAGCCGTTCATGAAATCGAATGCGAGCGCGAGCGCCACCAAAACGACGACGACGTGGAAGCTGATATGCAGTGAATTCATGACGGCAAGGGCACGTGCGAGGCTAGGGCGCAAGCGTGCTCGTCTCGGCGCGGTGGCGGTCTCATCATCGGTGGGGCGCTCGCGCTTGGAGTCGCGTCAAACGTTTTCCAGCACGATGCCTTCGATGATGTTGGCGACGTCTTCGCAGCGGTCGGTGACCGTCTCGAGTAGCTCGTAGATCTCTTTCATCTTGATGAGTTCGCGCGTGTCCTTCTCTTCGCGAAACAGCTTCGCCATAGCGGCGCGCATGATATGGTCGGCTTCGGCTTCGTAGCGATCGATCTCACCGCAGATCTTCAGGATCTGTTGCGCGTTGTCCATGTTGGACAACTGGCCGACCGCCGCCTTGACCTTCTCGGTGCACAGCAGACACAGCTGGGCGAGCTTTTTGGCTTCGTCCGATACGGCGCGCACATCGTACAGAAACACCGACTGCGCGACGTCCTCCATCAGGTCGAGGATGTCGTCCATGCGTGTGATCAAGCTGTGAATGTCTTCTCGGTCGAGTGGGGTGATGAAGGTCTTGTGCAGCATCTCGACGGTTTCGTGCGTGATGCGATCGGCTTGCTTTTCACAGGTCTCGACGTTGCGCGCGTGCATCTGCACTGCCGCGAAATCATCGAACAACGCGTTTAGCTGGGTCGCGCCGAGCACGAGCTGCTCGGCATGACGCTCGAACAGCTGAAAGAAGTTGCCGTCACGCGGCAACAGTCCGCCGAACATAACTAATCCTCTCCGGTCTCCCCGTTTGCGAGGCTTATATCACGGCGGCGCCTGCGCGCCGCCAACGACCTCACGCGCGATGCGATGCGAGCGCCTTCCAGTCCAGTTCGACGCCGTGACCCGGGCGCTCGGGCGCGATCGCCAAGCCCTCGCTCAGCTGCATCGGGTGCGCGATGAAGCGGTCCAAGCCGAAGCCGTGCGCTTCCAAGTAGGAGCGATTGGGCGCCGCCGCCAGCAGATGCACCGTGAGATCGTGGGCGCCGTGTGAGGTGAGCGGCAAGTTGTAGGCCTCGGCCAGATGCGCGACCTTCATGAACACGGTGACGCCGCCGCAATTGGTGACGTCGGGCTCCGGGTAGGTCACCCCGCCGGCCGCGATCATCTGCTTGAATTCGTACAGCGAGTGGAAGTTCTCTCCGGTAGCGATCGGTACGCCGCCCTGCGCCACGATACGGGCATGGCCCGCCACGTCGTCGGGAATCGTGGGCTCTTCCAGCCACACTAAGTTGCATGGGGCCAGCGCGCGTGCTGCGCGTATGGCCTGATCGACGCTCCAGCGCATGTTGGCGTCGGCCATGAGCGGAAAGTCTGCGCCCAAGTGTTCGCGCATGGCGCGCACGCGATCGACGTCTTCGGTCAGGCGTTCGCGGCCAACCTTCATCTTGATGGCGCGAAAGCCGTGCGCCCTAAAGTCGTCGGCTTGGCGCAGCAGCTTGTCGATGGGGAACTGCAGGTCGACTCCACCGGCGTAACACGGCACGCGCGGATCGTAGCCGCCCAGCATGCGCCACCACGGCTTGCCTTGCTTGCGCCCCGCCAGATCCCACAGCGCAATGTCGACCGCCGAGATGGCGAAGCTCGCGCCGCCGCCGCGTCCCGGGTAGTGCACGCGCCACCACATCTTTTGCCATAGCGCCTCGATGCGATCGGGATCGGCCTCGAGCAGCAAGGGCGCGAATTCGCGCTCGATGAGCGCATGCGCGCCCACCCCACCGTGCCCCGGCGTGTAGGTGTAGCCGCTGCCCTCGGCGCCGTCTTGGTCGCGGATGCGTACGGTGATCAACTCGAAGTGGGTCATCTCGCCGTGCGTGCTGTCCGACAGCGCGACCGGAAGCGGGATGCGATAGAGACCGGTTTCGACGTGCTGGATCTTGCCCATAGGGGAATTGTTCAGGGGTTCCTCAAGTCTTGCGCAGCCAAACGGCGGTGTCGTGAAACGCCGCACCGCCGTTGGGCCAACCCGGGTCGGCGCCGGTGAGGGCATTGATGCCAAGCCCGTTCTCGAAATAGCGATTCGGCCACAGTCCTTCGACCACGATCACGCCGGGCTGCTGGCCCTCTTGCGGCTTGACGTGCACGATCACTGCGCCGCGCTCGTTGCCGACCTGCACGCGCTCGCCCTCGGCCACGCCGAGCGCGGCACAATCGGCGGGATGCACCAGCGCGGTCGGGCGCCCCTCGCGCTTGAGCGAGCCGGGCGTTTCGGTGAAGCTCGAATTGAGAAACGTGCGCGCCGGCGCGGCGACCAAGCGGAACGGCTTGTCCGCGCTGGCGACGTCGATCACCGCAAAGTGGTCCGGCAGAGTCGGCATCTCTTTCCAGCGCCCGCCGAAGCGCTGCCAGTCGGCGCGGAAATGGAACTTGCGATCGGCGGTGTCGAAGCCGTCCAAGAAGTGCATGCGCTCGAACGGATAGGCGAAGTCCTGACCGCCGCGCTCATAGTTGGTCTGAGCGTCCCACATGCCAGAGCGGTGTAAGGTCTGGTCCATGATTTCCCACGCCGTCATGTTGAAGCCAGGATGCTGCGCGCCCAGCCGCTTGGCGAGTTCGCAGATGACGAAGTGATTCTCGCGCGCCTCGCCGGGCGGCTCGATCAGCTTGCGCGCCACCTGGAATACGGTGTGGCCGCTCGCGGTGTAGAAGTCGTCATGCTCCAAGAACGTGGTTGCGGGCAGCACGACGTCGGCCAGTGCCGCGGTCTCGGTCATGAACTGTTCGTGCACGCAAGTGAAAAGATCCTCGCGTTTGAGGCCGGCCACCACTCGATTCAGATCCGGACACACCATGGCCGGGTTGGTGTTCTGAACGAGCAATGCGGTGACCGGCGCGCCGTGCGCCAGCGCGTCGGCGTCGCCGCACAGTATGGGCCCCAAGCGCGACTGATCGAGTTCGCGCACGGACTTGTCCATCACGTCGGTTCCTTCGATCAAGCTGCGGTCCAATGGATAGATGCCGGTATGGCCGTATAGCGCGCCGCCGCCGCGGTGACGCCAAGCACCGGTGACGGTCGGCAGGCAAGTCACGGCGTGCATGTTGACCGCGCCGTTGCGCGAGCGGGAGAAGCCGTGGTGGCAGCGAATGAAGCTCGGCTTGGCGCGGCCGTAGCGGCGCGCGAAATCGACGATCAGCGCCGCCGGCAGTCCGGTGATGTCGGCCGCCCACTGCGGGGTGCGCGCGGCCAGATGCGCGGCGAGTTCGTCCGGGCAGTCACTGTAGCGCCGCAAGTAATCCCAGTCGGCATAGCCCTCGGCGAACAACACGTGCATCATCGCGCACGCGAGCGCCCCGTCGGTGCCGGGGCGCAGCGCGACGTGGAGATCCGCCTTTTCTGCGGTGGCGGTGCGGTAGGGGTCAACCACCACTAAGGTCGCGCCGCGTTTCTTCGCCGCCATCGCGTGCGCCATGACGTTGACTTGCGTGTGGACCGGATTGCCGCCCCAAATGACGATCAGCTCGGCGTGCTCGGCCGCCTCGCGCAAATCGACCCCGCGCTTGCTGCCCACGCCGGCAATCCATCCGCTGTCGGACAACGCCACGCAGATGGTCGAATGCCAGCGCGAATACTTCATGGCGTGGCGCAAGCGGTTGATGCCGTCGCGCTGCACCAGTCCCATCGTGCCGGCGTAGAAATACGGCCACACGGATTCGCTGCCGTAGCGCGCCGCCTTATCAATGAAAGCTTGCGCGACACGGTCGAGCGCCTCTTGCCAGGATACGCGTCGCCATTGGTTGCTCCCCTTCGGGCCGTTGCGCATCATGGGATGCGTGAGCCGATCGGGATGATGCTGGCGCTCGGCGTAGCGCGCGACCTTCTCGCAGATGACCCCGTCGGTGTAGGCATTGCGGCGCGAGCCACGCACCCGGCCGATGGTGCGCGCGTCCAAGACTTCAACCTCCAGCGCGCAGGTGCTGGTGCAATCGTGCGGACAGGTGGAGGGTGCGATGCGCAGCGGGGCGTTCATGGCCGGCACTTCCTTACTCGGTGGGGTAGAGCGTGTAATCGCTGATCTGATCTAGTCATAATTACCTATACCCCCTATAGCGCGCGTTACTGGGAGCGGGCGCCAGCGCGCCAGGCTTGCCCCTAGCAGGCTGCCCATTGCATTGAACACGACGTCGCTCCACTCCGCCGCGTGCGCGCTGGTGAGTTCTTGCGACAGCTCGTGCAGTCCGCTTAAGAGCGCGACGCCGGCGGCGACAGCGAGCCAATGCCGGCGCGGCCAAGCGCGCGCCGAAGCGTAGGCGATCGCCGCCAGCGCCGCGACGTGCGCCGCATCGTGCCAGGTTTCCATAGCGATCACGCTCGCCGGGTGGTTGCCGGCGAGAAACAAGCTCGCGATCAATGCCGCCACCAGCGCAAGCTTGCGCCGCGGTATCGTGAGACGATGCGACCGGCTACGCTTCATCGGCCGATGAACTCGATGGTGATGCCGTCGGGATCGCGCATGTATACGGCGCGCTTGCCCTGGTTGGGTCCTTGATCGACGTTGACCGGTGGGGCGATCGGCAGCACGCCGTGCGGCTTCGAGGCGGCGATGACGGCGTCGACGTCGTTCACGTTATACGCGATGTGGGCGAAGCCGACATCGCACGGGCGCGGCCGCAGCCGCTCGCGTTGTGCGGGGCCGGTGTACTCGATCAACTCGACGTTATGGCCCGGTCCGCGCACATAGGCGATGATCACTCCCGCCTCGGGCACCCCGGTGATGTGTTGGATCATCTTCGGATCGCGAGGCCCCTTGGAGGTGACTTCGAAACCGAGCGCGTCGCGGAAGTAGGCGAGGCTACGCTCCAGGTTCGATACCGTGAAACTCGTGTGATTGGTGCTCTCGATCTGTACGGTCGGCATGAGGGGGCTCCACGATCAGCTGGGCTTGTTCCAGGAGTCGCGCAAAGTGACGGCGCGGTTGAAGGTCGGGGTGGCGGCGGAATGGTCCTTGGCGTCGGCGACGAAGTAGCCATGCCGCTCGAACTGAAAGCGCTGCTCGGGGGAAGCGCGCGCGAGCGAAGGCTCGACCAACGCGGCGAGCACCTGCTTCGAATCGGGATTGAGGTCGTCTTTGTAGTCGCGCTCGCCGGCGCCGGGATGGGCGACCTTAAAAAGGCGGTCGTACAGCCTCACCTGCGCGCGCAGCGCGTGCTTGGCCGACAGCCAATGGATGTTGCCTTTCACCTTGCGCGTCTCCGCGCCCGGCGTGCCGCTCTGGGTGCCGGGGTCGTAGGTGCAGTGCACCGCGACCACTCGGCCGTGCTCGTCCTTGTCGACCGCTACGCACTTCACCAAAAAGGCGTAGCGCAGCCTTACCTCGGCGCCGGGCGACAGGCGGAAGTAACCCTTGCTCGGCTGCTCCATGAAATCGTCGCGCTCGATCC
>CAZILI010000166.1:7945-8156 GCA_964539965.1 uncultured Burkholderiales bacterium
TCGCGTGAAAACGCGACCGCCCGCTTGCCCCAGTCCGGCTTCTGCGGGTGGTTGGGGGCGAAGCACTCTTCTTCGCGCTCGAGCGGGTAGTTGTCGATGATGAGCTTCAACGGTTGCAGGATCGCCATCGCGCGCGGAGCGTTGTCATTTAAGTCTTCGCGCGCGCAGTCTTCCAGCACAGTCATGTCGATGATCGAGTCGGCCTTGGCCA
>CAZILI010000167.1:0-8137 GCA_964539965.1 uncultured Burkholderiales bacterium
TCGGCCGCATCTCGATCGACGGCTAAAGCTGTCTACGGAGTCGTGTGGTAGTGCAGGACAATGCCTCGCACGCTGACGTTGTCGAGGTTACCGACATTGGGGCCTGCTTCACCCGATAGGCTGCGGATGCAAATCATTAGGGTGTTGCTGCCCGACCTCAGCAGAGCGCTGGAAAATACCTTGTGGTTGGCGGCCCATTCGGTCTTTGCATTGGTGTCGTCGTGCTCGATCAAGAATCCGATGGACCCGGCCTGGTTGGCGTCGGTCGCATCCGATGTGCAAACCGTGGTGGGTGGATTGATGTACACCTCGTTGTAGTTGAATTCGGATTGCAACGCCTCCAAGTCGAGCACGGCGCTGTTGGAGGTCGAAGAAGACAGGTTCACGGTGCTCGGCAAAGTGAAATTCACGACCAGGCTCGGCGTGGTATCGCTCAGGTCGGCCTGACTGCGGCGAATGGTGGTGAAATCGGCGGCCGCATTTGCGAGCGAAGCACCGAGCAGCAGCGCGGAAAGCACGAACGACTTGGAGAATTTGATGGCAGAGTTTGCTTGATCGACGGCAAGGCTTGGAAGCTGAGTGGCGAGTTTCATAATGGCTCCTTGATGAGGTTGGAGAATATCCATCCCGTTGGCTTCGGTGCGCACGTGAGCTAGCAGCGGAGTACGGGCCAAAAAACGCGATCCGGTCAATGCGCCGGCGGTGTCGGCGATGCGATCCATTTGTGGCGCCTCCTTTGGTGATTGATCGGAGGCTGCATTCTGCCCGGCATCGGGTTGCGCGCTAAGGCGCTATCTCACCGATTCGGTGTGAGATTTTGCCGTCGCTCCTGCCGCGTGGCACGGAGTGAGGAGAGCTATCGACTGCTGATGTAAATGACCGGTCTCAAGGAGGAGGCCGATCCCAGTCCTTGGCCGGGTGCGCGGATCCTGCACGCCGCGCCACCCGGAGCCTTGCGTTTCCCGACTACTGGATTAGACCTTCGGCCTTCATGGTTTCTTTGACCTTCGGCCGCTCTGCGATGCGCGCCATGTATGCTTTGATATTCGGCCACTTGCTCACATCGATTTTCAGTGGATTGGTCCAATTGAGCACCGTGAACAAGTACGCGTCGGCGACGTTGAACTTGTCGCCGGAGGCGTAGGTCTTGCCTTCCAACATCGTCTCCAGGGCATTCAACCGTCGCTCGATAACGCCGAGCTGCACACTTTTCATCTCAGGCGTCATCTGCGGGTTGAACAGCGCGCCGAGCTGCTTGTGCACTTCTGTCGCGGCGAAATTCAGCGCTTCCATTTGCCGATAGCGCTCCATCGAGCCCGCCTTTGCCACCAAACCGGAGTCGGGCCGTTGGTCCGCCAGGTACTGGCAGATCACTCCCACTTCGGTCACGATCTGGCCGTCGTCGAGCGCGAGTGCGGGCACGTAGCCCTTCGGGTTCACCTTCCAATAGTCGCCCCCGTCGGCGGTCTTCTTGTTCGGGATGTCGACTCGGACCAAGTCGACGTTGAGGCCGGCTTCGCGCGCGACGATATGCGGCGCCATGGAGCATGCGCCGGGGGAATAGTAGAGTTTCATCGATGTTCTCCCAACTCGTTAGAACAAGGGATTATACGCGGGGAGTGGGGCGCCGATCGGGCCACCTCATGCGCGGGCAAACCAACTCAAGGAATGAGGAGCACGGCCCCTGTCGTCTTGCGCTCTTCCATATCGCGCTGAGCCTTGCCCGCGTCCGCCAGGCTGTACACGTGATACGCACCCGCGGTGATCACGCCGTCGCGCAAGGCGCTGAAGAGTGATTGCGTCATGGCCTCGCGTCGGGCGCGGTCTTCCAAGTAGTGAAACACGATGGGCCGCGTCACGGTGGTTGAGTTCTGTGCCAGTTGCGACATGCTGATCGGCTCGACCGGTCCCGACGCTTGGCCGAAGTTCACCAAGTGCCCGAGACGGGCGAGCGAGTTGAGCGAACCGAGGAAAGTATCCTTGCCTACCGAGTCGTAGGCGACTTCAACACCACGTCCTCCAGTTATGTCGCGCACCCGTTCAGCGAAATTCTCCTTGCGATAGAGAATCGTGTGGGCGCAGCCATTCTCGCGCGCGAGGCGGGCTTTCTCCTCACTACCCACGGTGCCGATCACGGTTGCGCCCAGCCGATGCGCCCACTGGCACAACAGGCGCCCGACTCCTCCCGAGGCCGCGTGCACGAGAATGACATCGCCGGCCTTCACCTTGTACACCTGATGCAGCAGCGCCTGGGCGGTGAAGCCACGTACCAAAGTCGCGGCCGCGGCGCGGTCATCCAGCCAATCGGGTAGCGGAATCGCTAGCTGTGCGTCGAGGAGACGCGTGTCCGTATAGGCGCCGTAGGCGGAAGTCACATAACCGATGCGGTCGCCGGGTTTGAGATGTTTTACGTCTACGCCCATCGCTTCGACGGTGCCGACCGCCTCGATGCCGGGCACTCCCGGCAAAGCCAGCGTGCGATACAGCCCTGTGCGCACGTAGATGTCGTGGAAGTTGACGCCCACCGCGCTCTGCCGCACGCGCACCTGCCCCGCGCCCGGCTCGCCGACGTCGACTTGCTCCAGCCGCAGCACTTCGGGGCCGCCGGCTGCGTACATTACGATCGCTTTCGCCATGTTCCTCCTAACGAAGTCGGCAACTGCAGTGGCACGAACAAAAACGGGCTAGACCATCGCTAGTCTAACCCTTTGATTATTTGGCGCGCCCGGCAGGATTTGAACCCACGACCCCTTGGTTCGTAGCCAAGTACTCTATCCAACTGAGCTACGGGCGCGAGTGGCGCAGTATATCAAAGACCCCCGAAGCGGGGAAAACCGAACCTCCGGCCCCAGTCGCCTAAGGACTGTTATCAGAAGTTTACAAAGGCGGCCTCAGGCAAACCTAAAGTTTCCATCACTCGCTACGAGCGGGTAACTACCTTCGGCCTACAACAACTACACGAGGTCAGCACCATGCCGCAACGCTCCCTCCTTTCAGTACTTCTGGTTTCCGGGTTTCTTACTGCCTGCGGAGGGGGCGGCGGCGGCGGGGGTGGCGGGGGCTCGGGTTCGGGCTCCTCGAGCCAGGTCGTGACCAGCGGGGGCTCAAACACCGGCAACACGGTCGACGATTCGGGCACTCAGGTCACCCCTATCGGAACGGAATTTGTAAGTGACGGCACCGTCACCGATGCGGTGACCGCTGCCGGGATCGGCGGGGCGCTCGTTGATGTCCCGTTCGGGGCCTCGACCCACTACACGGCATCGAGCGCCATAGACGGAAAATACGCGCTAAAGATTTCGCGCTCGCAACCATTGCCCACGTTCTTTACCGGCACGGTCAACGCCGGAGGCTATTTGCCCGGCACGATCTTCTATAGGTACGACTCAGCAACTGATCAGCTATTCGTCCTGAACAACTCGAACCACGCCAAGCTCACACCTATCGCTGCCAACACCGTGCTGTTTCTTAACGGAACTACCATCACTCACTTGGGTGACGGCAACTTTACTGGCACGCCAAACTCGCAGCTTCAAGTCGAGAACAGCGGCTTGATGTTCTCGGACAGCTTTGACTGGACTCCGACGCTTCAAGCAAAGTACCAGTCTTTGACGATCAGCATGTATGCCCGAGGTGTCGAGACCACCAGCAAGGGGTTGTGCAATCAGATCGTAGTCGGTCAATGGATGAGCAGCACTGCGCTCGCTAATTCCGCGAGCTTGCCCTTGGTCGAGACCGATAGCAAGGGCGCGTTCACGCAAGTGAATTACACCTTTGTCTTGAGCAGCCTTCCTCCCGGGAAAATAGGAATTCAAATCCTTTCCGGTGCGAAAGGATGCGCAGCAGGCAGCGACCACGACGACTTCGAAATCGTGTCAGTGACCGGTCACCTCGGCAACTAACAGACACTACATCTCCCGGCGGCCGTCACGGCCGCCGCAGCGAGAGACACATCTTAACAACCGCGTTCCATCAAATCCGTTACCTTACGGCGCATGGTCGACACACATACTCTCGCTCTTTCGGTTTTTGGGGTTGCCGTCGTTTGGGCTTTCTTGTACTGGGTCGTGCCCTCGATTGTCGTGCGGGCTCGCTTCAATCAAGAACGCGCAGAACTCAAGCCGATGCGCTATCTGGATGAGACCGGCTCAATCCATCGCCTGAGCCGGCGCCGCGACGCCGAAGCCCGTTAGGCCCGCCCGCTCAACTCAGCCGTTCGACGTTTACTTGCCTAGCAGTCTGGGCTTGAGAGTCGGATCCATCGGCTTATCGCCCAGCCAAACGCGCAGCAACGCGTCGTTAAAGCGCTTTTCGGGAAACACGTCGCCGATGGGTTGGCCGTTGAGAAGAACCGTAGTTCCCCGGTCGGGCAAATAGTCCATATCGATCCTATCGCCGACGCGTAGCGCCTTGTGCGCGAGCATTAGATCGGCGAGCGCCCTTACCCGCTCCTCGAGTTCCGCCAGCTCTTGAGCGGGGACGTTGTCAGCCAGCCCTTTCTCTAGCGCCCATACGAACGTCCTCGCGCTGACATCGCGCAGCATGATCAGCGTAATGCGGCGCGCTTGATCGCGCTGCCAAGCGGCCTCTGCCGCGACCTCCGGCGCCAGGTAAAGGGCGCAGACGTACACCGACATGAACGCATAGGTGAACACGCCTGCGCCCTGCAAGATGACCTCCTGAGCGCTGTCTGCTATTACATGACGTTCTTCCAGCCGCATGTCCTGCAGGTCGGGCGCGGCGATGCTCGGCAAGGCGCAAGCGGCAAAGCCGATCCAAAGCGCTATCTTGGCTCCCCTGCCGCTCTCTCGTCGTCGCAGCACGACCTGCATTGGCGTCCTATGTCATCGTAACTTCACGCGTTAGTGTTGTGGAAGCTGCGCAGTCGTGTCAAGTAAGTTACAGTAGCGTTCCGCGGGTGAGCGCAGTGCGCTGCGCTGCGGCAAGGCCGTCCAGCCCAATCCGGAGTGCGATTCGATGAAGCATGCAATTGCAGGTAGTGTCGTGTTCGCAGCGGCGTGCGTGAGCGCGGCCATGGGCGCCGAAGAGGCGAACCTCGGACGGGCGATAGCCGCCAATTGTGCCGCCTGTCACGGCACCGGTGGCGCGAGTCAAGGGGCTATCCCGAGCCTGGCGGGGCGCAAGAAGGACTACATCGTCGAGCAGATGCAAGCGTTCAAGAGCGGATCGCGCGAGGCGACCGTCATGCATCAGATCGCCAAGGGCTATAGCGACGAGCAAATCGCTGCGGCGGCCGAGTATTTCTCGCAGCAGAACTGATTGGCGATGAACCAGCGACGCGAGTTCCTAAAGGCAGCGGGCAGTGGTCTCGTCGCGGCGTGGGCGTCGCGTGCGCCGCTCGCTCGCGCGGCCGCGCCAGCCAAAGTCGTGGTGATCGGCGCTGGATTCGGCGGCGCGACGGCCGCCAAGTACATCCGCGATTGGGCGCCCGGGGTTGCCGTGACTTTAGTCGAACGCAGCGCGAACTTCGTTTCCTGTCCGGTGAGCAATCTGGTCGTCGGCGGATCGCGCAGCATGGCGGATATCACGCGCAGCTACGACGCCCTCGCAAGCAAGCACGGCGTGACTTTGATGCGCGATGAGGCGGTCGCGATCGAAGCCGACAAGCGGCGGGTGATACTCAAGACCGGCGCCACGCTCGCCTACGATCGCCTGATACTCGCACCGGGGGTCGACTTCATGTGGGAGCAGATACCGAGCCTGCAGGAGCCCGCCGCGCGCGAGAAGATTCTGCACGCTTGGAAGGCCGGGCCGCAGACGGTTGCACTGCGCAAGCAGATCGAATCCATGGCCGACGGCGGTGTGTTCGCGCTCAGCATTCCCAAGGCGCCGTATCGCTGTCCGCCCGGTCCCTACGAGCGCGCCTGCCAGGTTGCGAGCTATTTCAAGCAGGCGAAGCCCAACTCCAAGGTGCTCATCCTCGACGCCAACGAGGACGTCGTGTCGAAGAAGGGACTGTTCACCAAGGCCTGGCAGGAACTCTATGCCGGCATTATCGAGTACCGCAACAACAGCGAACTGGTGGATGTCGACGTGAAAGCATCCACGCTCAAGCTGCAATTCGAAGACGTGAAAGCCGACGTCATCAACGTCGTGCCGCCCGTGCGAGCCGCCGACATCGCGCAAAAGAGCGGGCTCATCACCGCCAACAATCGCTGGTGTGAAATCGATTGGCTCAGCTACGAATCCAAGACCGTCAAGCACATCCACTTGCTCGGCGACGCCGTGCTCGCCGCGAGCGCCATGCCGAAGTCCGGTCACATGGCCAACCAGCACGCCAAGGCTTGTGCCGCCGCGGTCATCGCGCTGCTTTCCGAGCAGCCCGTGCCCACCGGGCCCATGCTTTCCAACACCTGCTACAGCTACGTCTCCGCGTCCCAAGTCATCCATGTCGCGTCGGTGCACTGCTACGACGCGGACAAGAAGACCATGTTGCCGGTAGAAGGCAGCGGCGGCGTATCGAGCAAGGCGAGCGAGCTGGAAGCGAGCTACGCAGACGCGTGGGCGAAAAACATCTGGGCCGATATGCTGGCGTAGCCGCGTGGGGTGCACCCCACGCGCTCAAAGCAAGACGAAATCGACCAGCGTGCGCCAAGCCGCGTAGCGGGTAAGGAAAGCGCCCGCATCGAAATCGGGCGGGACGTGCTCCAGTGCTTCGGCAAAGCGCTCGCCGCGGGCGAATGCCGTAAGCAGCGCGAAATCCTCGGCCGGCAGGGCGATGACCTCCACGACGAAGTCGCGCCGCAGCACCAACAAATGCTCGCCGCCGGCGCCCAAGTCGACCGCCACTTCACCTGTGTAGTCAGGTTGGTTGGCGTCCCAAATGAGCCGCACCGGATAGGCTGAGTGCAGCAAGCGCGCAGCCGGGTGGAGCCTGAACAGCAGATCGCCGTAGCGCTCGGAATCGATTGCCTGCAGTCGAGCGATATCGAGCGGCGCATGTTCGGCGGCATGAAATACCTCGTGGTAGGCCCACTCTAGCCGCGCAACGTCGGGCAAGTACGCCAACTCTTGGGCGCCCGGCAGCTCGCTCAGCAATTGCGCGAACTGATGGCCGAAATCGTGAATGTCACCGCTGCGCGAAGGATAGGCCTTGATGTAGCGTCGCGCGGCTTGACGAAAGTACTCCTCGCCGACCAGCCGCAGCACGACCGGGTATACCGCTTCGAGTGCGCCGCGATAGTTGCTAAATACATTGTTGCGATAGATGTCCACCCGCCGTTCGGGCGCAAGCGCACCGTCGCAAATCCATGATGCGAGCGTGCCGCGCGACGGATCAAATATGCTCTGCAGGAATTCGTTTTGCAGTTGTTCGAGCTGCATGATGTTCGTCAAGAATCGCTTGTGCTTTGTTCGCCTCGCTCAATAAGGTCGCGAGCGGCGGCAGGTCGGTGTCCCACTCGATCAAGGTCGGCATTGGTCCGAAGCGTGCTATCGCGCGGTCGTACAGCGCCCACACCGCGCCGTGCACCGGCTTGCCATGGGTGTCGATCAAGCACTCGCCGTTGGAATCGAAGCCGGCGAGATGAATCTCCTGGACCAACTCCCGCGGGATCCCGCTCAGGTAGACCTGCGCGTCGAAGCCGTGGTTTTGCGCGCTGACGTAGATGTTGTTGACGTCCAGCAGAATGCCACAGCCGGAGCGGCGCGCGACGGCGGCGACGAATTCCCATTCAGGGATGGTCGAGTGTCGATATCGAAGGTAGCTCGACACGTTCTCGACCAAGATCTGCCGGCCGAGAAACTGCTGGGCCTGATCGATGCGCCGCACCAGGTGCGCGAGCGCTTCCTCGGTATACGGCAGCGGCAACAAGTCGTTGAGATAGCGCGCGCCGATCGAGCCCCAGCAGAGATGGTCGGACACCAAGGCGGGTTCGAAGCGCTCGATCAGCCGCTTGAGTTTCGAAAGATGGACTTCGTTCAACGGATCGGCCGAGCCGAGCGACAGGCCGACCCCGTGCAAGCTCAGCGGATAGTGTGCGCGGCACCGGGTGAGATAGTGCAGCGGTTGGCCGCCCTCGCCGAAATAATTCTCGCTGTGCACCTCGATCCAGCCGATCGCGGGCCGCTCGGTGAGCAGGTCACGGTAGTGCGGCGCGCGCAAACCTATGCCGGC
>CAZILI010000168.1:0-8095 GCA_964539965.1 uncultured Burkholderiales bacterium
CAAAAGTGTGCGGTCATCCGCTATTTCAGCTCCAAGCCGAGCTTCTCGCGGAACTGGCGATAGTTCGTCGGCCGCTCACGCGCGGCGAAATAGTCCCGCGGGAACCAGATGAGATCCACCCTCAGACGCGGCAAGGCGGTGACGCTCAGGCCGCGCTTTTCCTCTTCGCTCAAACGCGCGACGAGATCGTCGACCTGATCGATCACCAGCGCGAAGCGGGTTCCGTCCGCCAGCAGAGTATTGTCGGTGAATGGAAAATCGAACCACGACAGTTGGAATTCGTTATGCGCAGTCTCGCTGCCCTCCGCCGAGCCGTTGGCGAAGATGCTCACGTCCACGCGCACCGTCTGGTTGAAGGCATCAAACGAGTCGAACACGAGATAGAGCTTATAAGTTTTGGACGGGCTGTGGATTTCGATCGGCTCGTTGAACCTGCGCACCAGATCGTTGGCGCCTTGCTCGATAGGCAGGCTGCGGATTTTTTCCGCCCCCGCCGGGGGATTTACCAGGTCGATGCGCATGATCTGCGTTTGCTGGTCCGGCGGCTCGCCGGCTTCCTTCTTCGACAGCAGCGCGGTTTGGCGCGCGATCACGCGGCGCGCAGTCGAGCGCAACGACTCGCGCGCATCCTGTGTGGCGTTGCCCGAGCGCGCGGTGATCTCTGCGGCCAGTCGGCGGTCGACATGCAGCAGTAAGGGCTTTAGTTCGAAGTGCTCGTGAAAATTAAGCGCCAGCAGCTCGGCCAGTATGCGTTCCCGATCCACGTCGACCGCCCCGCTCCTATCGGGTCCGACAATGGGTCCGATCAGGTCAGAAAACATGGTGGCGCGCAACTGGCTGTCCGCCTTCTCGCGCTCGCTCAGGAGTGTGGTAGCGGTCATCGAAGACTGAAAGCGATGCGCGATCAGCGCGACCGCGATGGTCGCGATCGCGGGGATGAACTTGACCGTCCAGTCGAGCAACTCGCGCAGCCAATGGCTCGAGGAGCGCTTGCTTGTTTGGTCTTCGTCCGACACGTGGTCCGCCCGAGGGATTCGCTGAAACGAAACAGGGGCAAAGGGCGCCTAGCGGCCCCCTTTGCCCCTGCTTGTGTCGAAGATGCCTAGCGCTTCCAGCTGCCGTCGGGCATGCAGGTGAACGGCCCGACCTTGTCGCCGGTCTTGTATTTCTTGCCCTCTTTTTCGCAATCGGCAAAGGCATTGAAGCTTAGGGCAAACAGCACCACGGCCAGCGCGCCGAAGATTCTCTTCATCGATACTCCTTTCGTAGGATGGTCGCGAGGTTGCAGAACCAGTCATTCTAACGCCGTCGCCGGGATGCGGTTTACTTGGCCGCCACGAACTTGCGTGCCTGGGTGCCCGGCCAGCAGTCTTCTTGCGCCTGGCCGGTCTTCAGATAGGCATCCCCGTCGCGCTTGGCGATGTCGGCGTTATACAGCGTGAAAGTGAGCAAGAAGACGCGGTCCACGTAGGCGCGGCCGAGATAGAAACCGGGCCGCACCATACGGATCTCGTCGCGCACCCGCAAGCCGCGCCGCCCCGCTAGAAAATCGGGCTTCTCTTGGTAGCCTTCGATTTCGTCGGTGAAGAAATAATCGATGATTATCGACTCGCGCCGTGCATCGAGCAAGCTTTGCCCGCAATACAGTTTGGCGGGAAACAGCAACCATGTCTCGGAGTCCCCGATCTTGGTCTTTTTGGGCTCGCCCTCCACGATGCCGAGTTTCTTGAGAACGCCCAGGTCCTCGATGCGATTGCGCAGCAGGCGCTGGTCGCGATAGAACACCTTGCCCTTCCACATGAACTCGGACACCGCGTCGAGCTTGATGCCTTTTAGGTTCATGGCGAATCCCGCTATGCCGCCGGCGATCTCGGCCCAGCGCAGCTTGCCGCTGTCTCCTTTCGGAAAGGCGACACGCCCATCAAAAGGTCCATCCGGGATGGGCCCCGCGGTCAAGCGGGCGTAGATCTGATCGATCTGTTCCTGGGTGAGCAGTTCAATGTTTTCCGGCGTGATCTGGGCGAGGTCAGCCGCGCTTAACGGGTACTTGTGTTCAAGCTGCGCGAAATCCAGTTTCGAAGCGTAATCGGCGCTGTAGGGCGCGAACGGGATTTTTGGCGCCTCGACCTTGGGCTCGCAGCCCGACAGTGTCCACAGCGCCAGCGCGCCACAGCAAGTGGCTAGGGATTTGGCGATCGTCTCCATCGTGCCCCTCACAAGGTCGCCAAGAAAGCGGTGAGCGCTTTCTTGTCCGCATCGCTCAAGCCCTCGCCGAACGGATGGCCTTCGTTCTCGATTTCCGCCATGCAGGAGACGTAGTGCTTGGCGATGAAGGCTTTCCTCTCGCGGAACACTTGCACGAATTTGGCCGGATCGGCGAGCAGATCATCGGCCAGCTTCGTGAGTTCCGGCAGCAAATCCTTCTTGCCGGCGGCCTCGAGCTTGGCGGGATCGCGCTTGGCCAAATACAAGTCGACGATCAACTGTTTGTGCAGCAAGCCGTTAACGAAGCCCGGATGCACGCCTTTCGGAATCACCATTTGGCCAGGCATGCCCAGCAGTGGCGATTCGGTCTTGCCGTCCCAGCTCCGCAGTCCGATGTCCACCACGATATCCTGGTCGGTGAGAGTCGCTTTGGGCGTGCGCGATTTCGAATTGAGCAAATCGTGCATCGACTGCTTGAACAGATCGAAGCGGCCTTCCACGCCGGCGGTGTATTCGAAACAAGCCGGCTGTTGGCCGAGCAGCTGACCTTTGTCGTCGACGTAGCGGGCGCGGAAAAACTCGTTCTCTGCGTGCTTCGGCTTGCCGCATAGCTCGGGCCCGATCGCGTTGTTGTGCATGAACGGTGCGGTCGCCCAGGCGTTGACCAGCGAGATATTGCGATAGTAGCCGCGACCACCGTTCTTGAAGGCTTCGACCTCGGGTATGCCGGCCACGACTTTCTGCTGCCGCAAAGTCTCCGAGCCGTATTCTTGGTACAAATGTCCCGCCATGTGATTGGAATGCAGGGCGCGGCAGCGGAAGGTGCCGACCTCGTTGACGGGAGTCGGCTGGTCGTTGCCGAGGAAGTCGCGCCGAATCTTGCGCGGATGCGAATCATCGACCGCATGGAAGTCGCGGTCCTTGAACGGCCCGGCCTCCGCCTCGGGGACGCTCGAATGGCAGCGCGCGCAATTCTCAGCGAACAGCGCGCGGCCGCGCTCGACGGCATTGGCGCCGAACTCGCGGTTCAGTTCGTCGATCAAATCTTGTCGCGTGTACTCCGGCGCATTCGGATCCTTGCGCTTGCGCTCGGCGTTGCGCGCCGCATGCAAGTCGGTCGCGTCGGCCTCCGCCGAGAGGAAGAAGTCGAGTAGATTCTCCAGCCGATCCTCGATGGCGCGGAAGTTCGGACAGTCGCGCCGGCATTGACCGATATTGAACGGCGTCTGGCCGAAGCCGCGCTGCTGCGGATCGACTTGGCGGAAATCGGTGAAGTGATTGACCCAGCACTGCTCCGAGCAGGAGCCGATATTGAAATACACGCGCTGGATCGCCTCCAGTCCGCCGATCGAATCTTCGCCGCCTTTCAAGATGTGGTGCACGCCGGGCTTGCCGAGCGTGGTGTCGTCGCTGCGCGTGCTGCGCAGCCAGCACTTGCCGTCGCGGCCCGGCTCGCACCAGCACTTGTCTTCGTCCTTCTCTTCCGCGCAGGAGTCGGCCTTGCGCCACTTGTGGATCACTTCACCGGGGAACAAGCGGCGCTGCGCAAGATTGAAAATCGCGTTGATGGTGCCGGGGTTGTTCACCTGATCGTGCGATATGGCCGAGGTATCGGTCACGCCCGGCCGCGCATGCGCGAACATCTGCCACTCGAGGCTGCTGCGCGCCATGCCCGAACCGAGCAACTCGGACATGCGTGTGTATTGATTACCGACTAGGCCCTTGATGTTTTCCCACTTGGGATGGGCGGGATCTTGCGGCGGATTAAGCGGATCGAATGCGATGTGGCACGAGCCGCAGGAGGTGCCGATCAAGAACGGCGGTTCGATCGAGGCGTCGGCGAGCTTGCTCACGCGCGCATCCGAGGGCACGCCGGTCTTGTCGCCGGCACGCCGGCGGAACCCCTCCCAGCTGGCGAGCGTGCCGTTGACTTGTTTCCAGAGGTCGGCGTTGAAGCGCGGATTGGGAAATTTTCGGATGCCGAGCGCGCCGGTAGACGTACCGAACTTCAGATCGCACGGCGACTGCCGCTGATCGAGCTTGCCTCCCTTCGCGTGCACATCGCTCGAGCGCAACGCCGCGTCTTTCAAGCCGCACGCGGGATCGACATAGCCTTGTTTGCCGACGTACTTCAGCAGTACGTCGTCGCCCGGGCACCAGTCGAAGCCGTAGGTCTCCTCCGCCGTCTTGGCGGGGCAGTTTTCGCTCCCCGGCGTGCAGCAGGCGGGATCGTTGATGATGCCCCACGCGCGAAAACGGTCGTCGCGCTGATCGGCGCGCAGCACGCGAAACCAATCCACCAGCACGCCGATGCGCTGCTGGAAAGTGTAAGTGTGAAAGCGGTCGTTGCCGGCGGTCGCCTTGTACCAAATCAGTCGACCGACGCAGGCGGATGCATCCAGCCCTTCGCGGGCGCACGCCTCGAAATACGGCGCGTCCTGATCGACTGTCGAGGGCTCGGGAACCGTGCGCGCCGAGCTTTCCGCAGCGGCCACCGCCACGCCGATCCGCCCGATGGACGCGGCCCGATCCCGGCTCTGCCACCAGGACAAAACACCCAGCACGGACAAGGCCGCCACGACGACCAAGGTGCGTTTCATCCGGATCCTCCTCAATGTGGACGCCGACCACCATTCCGCCTGGGCCTATGCTAGCGGGTCATGCAACGGGACACTATTTGCCAATCGCAATAGGCCAAACGTTATAGAGCGGCCGCTCTTGCGGCGGCTTTGCGATTCCTGACTTATCGGTAAACCAGCACGGGCACTTTGGTGTGGGTCAGTACTTTATGGGTTTCACTGCCCATGAGCAAGCCCGCGATGCCGCGACGTCCGTGCGAAGCCATGAAGATCAAATCGCAGCCCCGCTCTTCGGCCGCCTGGATGATGGCCTGGTGCGGCGAGTCGTTGACCGCGGTATGGAGCTGGCAGCTCACCCCGGCGGCGCGCGCCTTCTCTTCTACCGATGCAAGCACTTTCTTGGCTTGGGTTACGGTCAGCTCGGCGAAACTGTCGGGTGTCATGGCGTCGAGCGGCATGCCGCCCTCGTAGTACGGCACGCTGTACTCGGGCTGGGCATAGAAGCCGGTGACGCGCGCACCGATCTCGCGAGCGAATTCGATGGCCCTCACCAGCGCCTGCTCCGACAAATCCGAACCGTCGGTGGGAATCAAAATATGCTTGAACATCGTCGTCTCCTTCAAGCACACCGCGCGCCGCTATCATATTACGATTGCGGCCGGTTTGCCGAACGCGTTGCGCCTGGGTAAGCTCTCGACCTCGCGTTTTCGACGGCCCTTACCCCTATGAACAAGATTCTTCCCCTCGGCCTGGTGCTGCTATTGGTGCTGGCCTCAGTCCTCTGGCTGAATCGCGAAGCCAAGCGAGACCAGCCCGCGAGCCCGCCGGCCAGCGCCCCGCAAACCGGGGCGCCTGCTGCGCAAGCGCCCGCGCCCGCCTCCCAGCCGACCGTACCCAAGGCGGCCCCGGCGACAGCCACCCCGGCCGACCCGCCCGCCATGGTTGCCTCGGATGCATCGGCCATCCCCGGCGAGGGACCGATCTTCAACCTGCCGAACGGCGTGTCGATACGCGCGCGCGAAGGTGGATTCGCAGATCTCGCCGCCACCTTCTTGAGCACGGCCAAGCAGGGCGCGAGCAAGAGCTTCAAGCTCGACGAAGTGAATTTCTCGACCGGGGCGATGCTGTCGGCCGGCTCGGCAAAGCAGTTAGGCGATCTCGCCTCGATCTTACGCGCCTTTCCCGAGGCGAAGATAAAGGTAGAGGCCTCCGAGGCGGGCGATGCCACTCTCTCGGCGCAGCGCGCCGAGGCGGTCAAGATCGTGCTGCTCGAGCGGGGTGTGGCCATGGACCGGGTGGCGACAGGCTCGGCTGCGGCGGGCCAAGCGGTATCGGTCGTCGTCACCAAGTGAAGCCTAGCCCCTACAGCTCGACGACGTAATTCCAATCGAAGGCGGGATTCTCCGCGACACCGCGAGCGGAATCCACGTATCCCCGCGGCTGACAGACCACGCGCGCGCCGGCCACGCGGTAGTCGAACGGGTCATGGGTGTGCCCGTGCACCCAAAGCGTCACCCCAGCCGCGAGCAGGTCGCTCAAATCGGTCACGAACCCCGCCGACACACGGTCGAGCGCGAATCGCGCGGCGAGGCTGCCCGGGTGCGGCGCGTGATGGGTCACCACCACGGTGCGGCCCGCGAACGGCTGTGCGAGCTTCTCGCCGAGCCAAGCGCGATCGGCCTGATGCAGCGCCAAATGGTCGCGCGGGGCGAAGCGGCGCGCGCCTGCGCCTTCGGGCACGCGTATCGGACCATGGAAATCGGTCATGACGCGCTGACAGGCGAAGACGGACGTCTGCAGATCCCGCTCGCTCGATCCGTACAGGGTGAAGTCCGTCCACAGGGTGGCGCCGAGCACGCGTGTCGCATGCTCGCCCAGCACCAACTCGCCGGGATCGAGCAGATGCACCTTTCCGCGCGTCGCTTGCGCGGCGGCGCGCAGCTCTGCCCGCACCGCCGGCAGGCTGCCGTCGTAGTACTCGTGATTGCCCGCGACATACACGACCGGGCCGGCGAAGGTCTGCGCCGCCCAGGCGATACCGCGACCGCCGTTATGGATATCCCCGGCGAGCACCACCAGGTCGGCGTCGACGTGCGGAATCGACGCCGGGCGATCGAACTCCAGATGCAGGTCGCTTAGAACGCGTATCTTCAATGATTGTCGCGCGGCAGCCCCTTGCTGATCGCAATCTTCTGATACTTCACCGCCGGCTTTAACACCATGCCGTTGGCCAACTCATCCACCATGCCGCGCTGCATTTCTTGCCAGGGTGTTTGATGTTCGGGCATGTGGAAGCCGCCGTTGCCCGCGAGCGCCGCCTGGCGCTTCTTATACTCGTCCTTCGAAATCAGAATGTCGGCGCTGCGCTTGTTCAAATCGATGCGCACGCGGTCCCCTGTCTTGAGTAGCGCGAGCCCCCCGCCGTTGGCTGCTTCGGGCGAAGCGTTCAAGATCGAGGGCGAGCCCGAGGTGCCGGACTGCCTGCCGTCGCCGATACAGGGTAATTCGGTGACGCCTTGTTTGATGAGGGCGGCGGGCGGACGCATGTTCACGACCTCGGCCGCGCCGGGATAGCCGCGCGGACCGGCGCCGCGAATGAACAGCAAGCAGCTGTCGTCGATCTTGAGTTTCGGATCGTCGATGCGCTTGTGGTAGTCCTCCGGCCCGTCGAACACGATGGCGCGCCCTTCGAACGCGTTCGGGTCCTTGGGGTTGGACAGATAGCGCTTGCGAAACTCCTCCGAGATGACGCTAGTCTTCATGATCGCGCTATCGAACAAATTGCCCTTCATGTTCAAGAAGCCGGCCTTCTCTTTCAGCGGTTTCTTATACGGCTTGATGACGTCGTAGTCCTGAACCGGCGTGGATTTGCAGTTCTCGCCGATGCTCTTGCCGTTCACCGTAAGGGCGCTCTTGTGCAGCTTGCCCGCCTTCATCAGCTCGTTGACCACGGCCGGCACGCCGCCCGCGCGGTGATACTCCTCGCCCAAATACTTGCCGGCCGGCTGCAAGTTGACCAGCAGCGGAATGTCGTAGCCGATCTTCTCCCAATCGTCGTTGTCGAGCTTGACCCCGATGTCCTTGGCGATCGCGTTGAAGTGAATCGGCGCGTTGGTCGAGCCGCCGATGGCGGAGTTGACCATGATGACATTCTCGAACGCTTGCCGGGTCATGATCTTGGACGGGCGCAAATCCTCCCACACCATCTCGACGATGCGTTTGCCGGTCTCGTAAGCGATGGCGGCGCGCTCTTTGTGTGGAGCGGGGATGGCGGCGCAGCCCGGCAGCGACATGCCGAGCGCCTCGGCGAG
>CAZILI010000169.1:0-8074 GCA_964539965.1 uncultured Burkholderiales bacterium
GTCCGACGGGAGTTCACCCTTGACTCGTGCCGGCCCCAAGACCTGGATGCCACGCTCGCGCAGCAGCCCAACGAGCTTGGCATTGATGAGCGAAGACTTGCCGGCGCCGGAAGGAGCGTACAGCAAGACCAGAGGATGCGCGATGATCATCGAGAGCAGTTCGCGCTCCTCTCGCGGCCGCCCGAAGAAGATGTTCCCCTGATCCTCGCGGAACGCGACTGGACCGACAAACGGACGAATGTCAGACGCCATCGGCGTATGCCTTCCAGCGCTTGCCCAGCTCGGCGACAAACTCACGGCACGATCCCCAGAACACGTGGATCTTCAAATTGCCGAAATACTTGTCCAAATAGCCGCGCGCGCTTTCCTTTTCGCGATCGGTCATGTCCTTCGACACCGGTAGCAGCTGCACCGAAACGTGAGCGCGGCTGGTGCTCTTTTGCAGATACTCGACCAGGGCCCGGAAAAGGACGCGGAAGTTCCAGTCGGCGAGACCGTAGCCGAGGAACAGCAGCGTTGAGTCCGCGAATGCTTCCTCTATCCGCTTCGGAAGCAGCTGCGGGTCCTTGGTGATTTGAACCAGAAAGTCCAAGTAATCGTCCTCGGTGAGGACGAGCGACTTCGCCGCATCGTCCGAGCCGTGCATGTGAAACACTACCGGCTTCTCGACACTCGGCATGTAGCCGGAGTCGAACTCGGAGGGATGGCCGTGCACTTCCTTGTTCCAGCGGCACAGTTCCCTGACCGGCTGCTTGGTCTGCCCGGCACCTGCAAGCGGCGTGGCCCGCAAGGCCCGGCACATGAAGTCGTCGTAATTCGTCGTCATGTAAATCGGAAGCGGCAAGCGAGCGAGCACACCATGCGGCTCGTCGGGAGCGTTGAAGTCGGGCGGCTGCCGATCCTTGATCAATTCGAGCAGCATCTCCTTCGGAAACATGGCGTCGTCGTACTTGACGGCCAAGAATTGAGCGACGCGCGCTAGGTCGCGTGGCTCGCCGAGCGGGTAGTCGTGGTCCTCGGCCCACTTGCGCGCGATCTCACTGCCTAGGGGCAGCGCGCCCGCGCAAGCTCCGGCGCCGAGAAAAGGCAGGCAGCGTCCCTGGCGGATTCGATAGAGGAGCAACCTCCAGTCCTCCTCCTTCAGCGTGTCGGTCATGATCGGTGATCCTCAGTGAAGCATTCGCTCGCCGATGGGTAGATGCAACTGAATCCCCTTTTCGCGATTCATGTTGAGCCAAGGCGGTCCGCCGCAACTTGACCAAGATCAAGCTCGCGCCCGAGCGGGCGAGACTCCAATACAATTCGATCTGGATTCGCCTGCGTCCGAGAAATGCCCAAACGCCCTTCGTCATGACCAAGTCCATCCGCTTCAACGCCTTCACCATGAACACCGTGGGTCATCAGTCGCCCGGGCTGTGGACACACCCGCGCGATCGCTCGGCCGAATACCGCACCATGGCCTACTGGACCGAGCTTGCCGCGCTGCTGGAGCGCGGGCTGTTCGACGGCTTGTTCATCGCCGATGTGTTCGGCATCTACGACGTGTATCGAGACTCGCCCGCTGCGGCGCTCAAAGCCGCGATACAGGTGCCGACCAACGATCCCATGCTCATCGTGCCCGCGATGGCGGCGGTCACGCGCCATCTCGGCTTCGGGGTCACCTTCTCGCTCACCTACGAGCATCCCTACCCGTTCGCGCGGCGCATGTCGACGCTAGACCATCTGACCGACGGGCGCGTAGGCTGGAACATCGTCACCGGTTATCTGGACAGCGCAGCGCGCAACGTGGGATTGCCCAAGCAACTCGCGCACGACGACCGCTACGACTACGCCGAGGAGTACCTCGAAGTCGCCTACAAGCTGTGGGAGCGCAGTTGGGAAGACGGCGCGGTGCTGCGCGACAAGACGCAACGCGTGTTCACCGATCCGGCCAAGGTCCATCCCATCGCGCACCGCGGCGCATCGTTCTCGGTGCCCGGCATACACTTGTGCGAGCCCTCGCCGCAGCGCACGCCGGTACTGTATCAGGCGGGCACGTCTTCGCGCGGCAAGCTGTTCGCCGGCCGGCACGCCGAGTGCGTGTTCATGAGCGCGCCGAGCAAGATAATCCTCAAGCGATCGGTTGATGACGTGCGCGCCGCCCTGAGCGAAGTCGGGCGCGCGCCGAACGACGTGCTGGTATACGGACAGGCGCTCGTCATTACCGCCGCCACCGAACAGGCGGCGCGCGACAAATACGCGCAGTACCGCGAGCACATCGACATCGAGGGCGCGCTCGCGCTGTTGTCGGGTTGGACCGGAGTGGACTTCGGCGGCGTCGACCCGGATGCGACCATCGAGTACATCGAAAACGACGCCGGGCGTACGGCGCTGGCGTCGTTCTCCAAGGCCGATCCCAACCGCAAGTGGACGGTGCGCGAGGCCGCGCAGTTCGTCGGCCTCGGCGGCCGCGGTCCGGTGCTAGTGGGCTCGCCCTCGCAAATCGCCGATCAGCTCGAGAGTTGGATGGATGAAACCGGCATCGACGGTTTCAATCTCGCCTTCGCGGTGGCGCACGAAACCTTCAGCGACATCGTCGAATTCATCGTGCCCGAACTGCAGCGCCGCGGGCGCTATCGCACGCAATACGCCTCCGGTACCTTGCGGGAAAAACTATTCGGCCGCGGCGCCTACTTGCCCATGACGCATCCGGCGCGGCAAGTGCGGTTGTAGCACACCCGGACGGGGAAGAGACGGTGCGTGGGACGCACCCTACGACCGGTGCATCGAATCGACCACGTTGTAGGGTGCGCCCTGCGCCCCCTTCGGCGTGAACCTCGTGCGTGGGACGCACCCTACGACCGGTGCATCGGATGACCACGTGGTAGGTGCGGCCCTGCGCTCCCTTCGGCGTGAACCTGGTGCGTGGGACGCACCCTACGACCGGCGCATCGAATCGACCACGTGGTAGGTGCGGCCCCGCGCTCCCTTCGGCGTGAACCTGGTGCGTGGGACGCACCCTACGACCGGCGCATCGAATCGACCACGTGGTAGGTGCGGCCCCGCGCTCCCTTCGGCGTGAACCTGGTGCGTGGGACGCACCCTACGGCCGGTGCATCGAATCGACCACGTTGTAGGGTGCGCCCTGCGCACCGATCGGCAGCGACTACCGCGTGTGTGCGATCGACAGTTCGGGCTTGTGATTCAAGGTCTGGAACACCACGCAGTAGCGCTCGGTCAAACGCAGCAAGGTATCGAGCTGCGCCGCATCGGCGTCGGTGTCGAGCTCGAATTTGAGTTCGATGCGTCGGAAACCCACCGGCGCGTCCTTGGCCACTCCCAAAGTGCCGCGAAAGTCGAGTTCACCCGAGGCCGACACCACGCCGTCGCGCACCTCGATGCCGAGCGCGGTCGCGACCGCATTCAAGGTGACCCCGGCGCAGGCCACAAGTGCTTCGAGCAACATATCGCCCGAGCACAACTTCGAGCCGTCGCCGCCGGTGGCCGGGTGCAATCCCGCCTCCATCACCGCGCGGCCGGTCTCGACTTTGCAGGTGAGGCCTTCTCCCAGCCGGCCGCTCGCGTGCAAGGTGATGAGGGCGGCGTCGGCGTCGGCGCGATAGCGCTCTTTGAGCGGCGCTTGCAGCGCGCGCAGATCTTCGGCTTTCATGGATGCTCCGGTGCTAGGGTCGAGAGCGGCATTGTACGGCGCCCGCCGGCAGCGCGCCTCAGGCGAAGTTCGCGCCGTCTTCGATCAGAGTATCGATGACTTTGATCGCGCGGCGCAGGCGCGCGGAATACACCGCCACGTTGCCCGGCCCGTTATAGCGCGAGGTGAAGGTCTCCCAATCTTCGCGCTTGGCGACTTGGGTGAGCGCGTTCGCCTCGACGAAATCGAAAAATCCGCGCACTTGCTCGACGCACGAATCCTGAAACGCCAGCAACAGCTCGCGCGCATTGCCGTGCGCGGTGATGCCGGCGTTGAAGCCCATGAGTTGCGGCAGGCCGTAGCTCGCCGAAGCTAGCGCGGCGCGCTTGTCGAGCGCGTAGGCGCGCTCTAGGCTCGCCCATTCGTCGGCCTGGGAATCGTGCGAGAACGCCACCGAGCGACCGCTGCGACGTCGGAATACGTGCGGCTCGAAGCGCACAACCACCAACTGTGTAGCGGGATCGTGTGCCTTGCCGGAGGATTCGACGAAAAACACGGCGAGCGCCACTCGGGCCGGAATGCTGCGCGCCCGCGCCTCGGTGCCGATCGCGCCGCCGAAGCGATTCCAAGTGTTGCATACGGCGCGCTCTTCGGCATTGCGTCCGGTGAGCGGCGGGCCGGCTGGCTCGGCAAACGGCGTCTTCGGGCGGCGCAAGGTGAGATCGCCCATGCGCTTCACCACCGCGGGCAAGGAGCCGGCAAGAGCGAACGCCTGGCGCAGCCGCTTGAGCGTGCTCGGGCCGAGCTTGCCGTCGACTTCGGCGATGCCGAACTGAAGCTGAAAGTCGGCGACCGCATCGGAGAATCCGATCCAGTCGATTTCGTCCAACTCCTCGTCGTCGATCACCAGATCGCTGTCGAGATCGCCATTGAGCAGGATGTGGTAGCCCGCCCACTCGGGCGGCAGATCGGCCAAGTTCCACAGCTTGCCGATCGCGCCGCGATTGTATGCCGCCGCCGATGCCATGCTTAGTCCCTCTTTTTCGTTTTCAGCCACACGGTGCGCAGGGTCCATCCGACGGCCGAGTCATCCGTCGCATCATCGCGTAGGGTGCGTCCCGCGCAGCGCTTCCGCGACGGCCCACAAGCCCTAGCGCGGTACAGGGGCAGGTCCGGGTGGAGGCAGCACGATCGAATCGAATTCCCGCTTCATCACGCATTGCCTGCCGTCGGTCAACTCGACCCTGAAGGCCATCTGACCCGCGTCGTTGAGACTGTCGCGCGAGATCTCTACGCGAGCGATGGTCGATCCAAGCAGCGCGCCGCCCTGCCGCACAATTCTCACGCGTGTCGATTCCGGCCCCAAGTAGAGTCCCCGTTCCGCACCGTAGTTGGCGACGTAGGCAATCTGCTCGAGGTTGTTGAGCCCAACGGCGGGGTCGATGACCCTTGCAGTAACTAGCCGCACGGGCGGCAAGGCCAAGAAGCCAGCCTCGCCCGGACGAAACAGCACGATTTCTTCCCTCGTGGCAATGGGCGTCGAGACCGTTTGCGCGACGACCACCTTACCGACCGCGTCCGAGTTGATCATCGTGGCGGAGCTTAGATCCTTAGGCCCCGTCCAGAAGTGGCTCGGATCTATCCAGACCGTGGGCCCAAAGTCTTGCCGCCAGATGGCGTATTCCGAATCAAGGTTTTCGAGAAGAAAAACATGCCCCGCCTCATTGAGCGCGCTGCTCACGAACCAGCATTTGCTACAACCCACCAGGGGGGCGAACGCGCCGGAGGCAAGGATTTTTCTTCCCTCCTTCACGACGATTTCACCGCGGCTATTGAAATCCAGCGGACCGGGATCGCTCCAATACAGCGCTTTCCACTGTGGAATGAGCGACGCGCTGCCGACCAGTAGTCCCGGAAGCGCGCCGGGGTAGCGAACACCCCAAAAGGCTACTTGGCCGAGATCATTGAGCGCGAAGCGGCCGATCTGCGTGAACTCACGCCCGAACAGCGCACCGGTCGGCGTTTCTTGCGCCACCACGGTGCGTGCCGCGCCCTGCGCGAGCACAAGTCGCTCCCCCTGGCGATACGCGACTATGCCCTGGTTGTTAATGGCCGGCACGCCCACGCCACCGTTTGCGACTAGCTGGCATTCGACCGGCACGAGTACGTACAGCACTGCGTGGGCAAACGAGCCTGCGCCGCAAAGCAGCGCGCAGACTATGCATCGGATGAGAACGCCCACGACCTCCTCCCCCCGAAAAGTGTCGACATCGACGGATTCAATCTACCGCAAACGGCCCGCGCCCTGCTACTGACAAACGGCTAGGGCCGACTCCACGCTACGCGCAGTGCGAGCTCAAAGCGGTTATCGCCCCGCTTTGAGCAGGCCTTGCAGTTCGGCTTCGACTTCGGCGAAGTGCGCCTCGTTCATGCCGAGGTGGCTGTGACGCAGCACGCCGTCACGATCGATCAAGAACGAGGTCGGCACGCCTTTGACACCATACAGCTTGGCGATCTTGCGCGTTTGATCGAGCAGGATTTGGAATTCGGGCGGGTATTGGGCGAGAAACTTCTCTGCCGCGGCGCGGTCTTGATCAACGCTCACTGCCAGAATCTGCAAGCCCTCCTGCGCGTACTTGGCATTGATCTGATTCATCCAGGGAAAGGTCTTGCGGCAGGGTCCGCACCACGACGCCCAGAAGTCCAAGTACACGACCTTGCCTTTGAATGCGGTTAGCTGCACATCCTCTTGCTTGAGAGTGGGCAGCGCGAACTCCGGCGCGGCCTGGCCGATGTCGGCCCCCGTCGCGGCGAGGGAACAAGTGAGCACACCGGCCGCTAGCACCCGCCATAACCATCGCTTCATGTTTGCCTACCTCCTCCTAATCTTGTGTTCTCTTGTTGTTCTAGCCTACCCGTCCAATCCCTACTCATTAGAGTATAGGCAGTAGACTCTATGCTACATGCGGGCTTCAGCCATATACCCCGTATTGCTGCGCTAGCCCTTGGGCTCGCTGCACTGCGTCCCGTAGGGCGTAGGCGCGCTTGCCGCAGTCTTGTTCGCGTTCTTGGCGCGCAGTTCGTTGGCTTGCGCGATGAGGGTCCTCGCGCGCGAGGCGTCGCCGCCTTTCTCCAGCGCCTTCGCGAAGTCCTCCAGCACTTCGGCAACACCGATGGGATCTCTCTTCGCCGCGTCGCCTCGCTGCAAATCCACGACGGCGCGGTCGAAGTAGCTGGTCGCTTCGATCGACTTGCCTTGCAGGAGATTCAGGCGGCCGAGTTCGACCAGGGCGCGATGAGTGGGACCGCCCGACTGCTTATCGAATTCGTAGGCTTGGTTGAGATGCTTTTCCGCTAGGTCGTAGCGGCAAGTGACGCCGTTGACCCGGCCGACCTCGTAGTTGAGCTTCGCCAGCTCGCTCGGCTTATCTTCTGCCCATTCGGCGTTGCTGAGCGCCAAGAAATAGGTCTGCCGCGCGCTGTGCCATTTGCCCTGCTGCACCTGTGCCTCGGCGCTCTTGATATACAGCCGCTTGTTGTCGAGAAAGGTGGCCTTGTCGGTGATGCCTACACAAGCCGTCAAGGTGAGGGCGCCCAGAGCGCAGGCAAACGAAACTCGATGGATCATGCAATCCTCCGTAAAGAAACTGAGCGCCTCCTCGCCCCGCCCGATCGATTAGTCGGGGATCGAGCGCATATCTTAAACCGCGACGCTCGCCGATGGGAAAACTGCGCGGGACAAAGAAAGACCCCTATGCGCCCTGCGCGTAGGGGTCCGAAACGACCGGTCCGTGGACCAGGAGAGACTGACGGGCGCCGCAGGCTTCCCATCTCCCGCGGCACTGTCGTGCGATTACTTCTTCTTGTAGCTCGGCGACAGCGGGTTGTTGCTGTCCATGAAGGCGACAAACGCTTCCATGTTCACCTTGTCGCCATCTTTGGCCATCGCCTTCCACTGCTCGAGCTTCTTCGTGAGCTTGGGGTTCTTGTCGAAACCGGGTTGCAGCGGATTGCCCTTGTTTAGGAACTCTTCCATGCTCACAATGCCATCGCTGTTCATGTCGAGATTGCAGAACTCCATGATGTACTTCTTGGTCTGCGCGTTCTGATAGCTGGGCGCCAAGGGATTATCGGCCGCGAAAGTCGTCGCGGCGGCAAAGGTCAGTGCGCCAACAGCCAAACCACTCAGTAGAGCCTTCTTAACCATCTTTTGTCTCCTTTCACGTCGTTAACGCAAGGGCCGAGCACGCCGTTTAAAAGTGCATCGAGCCTCGCCTCCGCCCCAAAGCCCCACGAGAGCGCGCGGTATTCTAAAGCCCGCTTTGCCCCGAGGACCCGGCCCGCTGGCAGTGGGCGTCCTCGGCTTCCGCGCCAAACGGCTAGGCGCGGAAGTGAGGACGTTGCTGCTGGCGAACCCTGCTCCGGCTACATCCATGAACGGAGCCG
>CAZILI010000170.1:0-8033 GCA_964539965.1 uncultured Burkholderiales bacterium
CCGCCCGTAGGGGGCGTCCCACGCACCATCCCGCCGTTATTCGGTGCGCAGGGCGCACCCTACGACAGATGCTGCACTATCCACGCCGCCCGTAGGGGGCGTCCCACGCACCATCCCGCCGTTATTCGGTGCGCAGGGCGCACCCTACGACAGATGCTGCACTATCCACGCCGCCCGTAGGGGGCGTCCCACGCACCATCCCGCCGTTATTCGGTGCGCAGGGCGTACCCTACGACAGATGCCGCACTATGGACGCCGCTCGTAGGGTGCGTCCCACGCACCATTCCGCCGTTATTCGGTGCGCAGGGCGCACCCCAAGACGGGTCATCGCGTAGGATGGGTCACACACACCGTTTCACCGCCGTTCGGTGCGAGGCGAGGCTCGCACCGATGTATCGTTAGCGCTTGGCGTAGTAGGCGATGATCTCTTTGAGCCTGGCCTCGGCCGCAGCCGTCATGTTCATGAACTCGACGCCGTACAGGCATTCGGCTTCAGCCAACTTGATGGTGCGAATGATTTTGCCCGCGACCGAGATGTTGTCCTTCTTCAAATAGTCCTCGAAGTCGTCCGCCGGCGGTTTGATCTCGAGTTGCAACTTGGCGCCGTCCTCTAGAAGGACGCTGCCGGGAGTCGCCATGCGCATACCGCCCAGACTAAAGTCCTTGGCCAGGGCGGCGAAGCTTCTGCCGTCGGCATCGGTCCCATTGAGCGAGAGCGTGTTTTTGAAGCGTCGGTGCTTGCGCTTCTCCTGGGCGAACTGCTCTTCTTTCTTCTGCACGCCGCTGTACTGAAAGAAATCCGTCTTCTGCTGCAATTGCAGCACGGCCTCGCGCAACGACGCGCTGATCGATTGGGTAATCCCCAAAGTGGAGGCGCTATTGCGCAAGGTCTCGAACAAACTCGCGTGCCGCTTGCTCAAGTCGTCGAGCTGGGTGATCTGGCGATCAGAAGCGTGCGTGATCTGTTCGCTCGCCTGACGGCTGCCGTCGGCCTCTTTCGCCATTTGCTCGATAGATTCGCCGTTTTGCTGGGCGCGCTGCTGCACGCGTACCACCGTGCCCGACATCTGGGTCATGTTGCCCATGGTGACCTCTATCTTGGCATTCAGGCCACCGAAAATCTCCTCGATGCGGGTGGTCGCCTGGCCGGTGCGGGTAGCGAGGTTGCGTACCTCGTCCGCGACCACGGCAAAACCGCGGCCCTGTTCACCGGCGCGAGCGGCTTCGATCGCGGCGTTCAACGCCAACAGGTTGGTCTGCTCGGCGATGTCTTTGATGTTCTGAACGATGGTGTTGATCTCACCGCTGGCTTGCGACAGCGCCTGCACGGATTGCTCGGCGTCGCGCACCGACTTCACGGTCTGATCCATCTCGGCGACGATCTCGTTGACCGATTGCATACCGGCGGTGGCGAGGCCGGTCACCGCCCGGGTGCGCGCCTGTGCGCTGCCCGCCAGTTCCTGCACCGAGCTCAGAATCCCGCGCAACGACTCGGTCGCAGACGACACCGAGGTCGATTCCGCTTGCTGCGCGGCGCTGGTTTCGGTGATCCCGATGGCGATGGAACCGATTTGATTGATGGACTGAGAGATCTCGACATGCACGTCTTTAATCCCCTGCACGACGCTTGCAATTTGTTGCGTCATCTTCTGCACGCCGGACAGCAAGCTGGCGCGTTCGCTGTCGGTTTCGATCTGGACGTTCAAGTCGCCGTGCGCCAGACGGTTGATGACGCCGAGCGCATAGTTGGGCTCGCCGCCGATCTGCGACAGCAGGCGGCGCGCGATCCACACCACCGCCACGATGGCGATCAGCACGGAGGCCAAGAAGGTGAGGCCCAGCCAGAACAGCGAACTGCCGAGAATGTGCTCGGCGGTGGATTCAAGCTGCGCGTTTTCGGTATTGGCAAGCTCGACCACCTGATCGATGGCGGTGCGGTGCTCGTCGTAGACGGCTTTCATGTCTAGCAGCGCGGCGCGTGCCTTGTCGGCGTTATCGGCTTGCACGGCGGGAATCAATTCCTGCCGCGCCAACTCATAGAATTTGTTGCCGGTCGTGAGCACCGGCCCGGTCATCAACTGCTTGATGGCATCGGTCAACGGCGCGTCGTGCCAATAAGTCGTGCGATCGTGAAATTCTTTCTCTAGCTTGGCGAAGTGCTCGATGAGCTTCTGCTTGCGCTCCGGCGCCAAGCCGACCACCAACTCATGCGCGGTCAGGTTGGATTCGAGGATATATGCCGGTGGCGGGAGTATGTCGGCGACCAGGTCCTTGCCCTGGACGATTTCGTTGTACAGGGTTCCCTTGATGCGAAGGTGATCAATCACCTTCAGCGTCCCGGTGCCGAAGACGACAAACCCCGTCAGGACCATGACCATCATGATCGCAAACAGGGCTTTTAACCCCTTGTCTCTAAACATGTTTACTCCCGTCGACCAGTTGTGAGGCGGCAAACCTCTGGATGCCTGCCTAGTTTCGCCGAAAGGTGGGAGGAGGGATCGAAAGAACAGCGGTCCAACACCGGCTCATTTCAGGGCGGCGGGGCACGCGCGGCGCGCAGGGCACACCCTACGACGGGTCGTTTACCGGGTCATCACGTAGGGGCGCCCGATGCACCATTTCGCGGCCGATCGGTCGCCCTACGGCAGGGTGCCTCCAAAGAGCGTAGGGTGCCGTCCCACGCACCGCTTCGCCGCCTATCGCGCACGGTTAGGTGCGCCCTACTAGGCACGGAATGCCCTACCGCACGGCGATCGGTGCTACCGTCGACCCGGTACCGCCCTTTATTTTCAGCGGCTGCAGGATGAAGGCGAATTCGTAGGCCTTCTCGCGCGCGAGCGCTTCCAGATCCAAGTTCTCGAGCAGGAAAACACCGTTGATAACCAAAGTGATGGCGTGCACGGGGTTGCGTAGCTGCTTGTCGGGATTCGGCATGATTTCGACGCCGAAGTTGTCGCTGCCCACTAGCATCACGTTTTGCTTGACGAGCCATTGCGCGGCCGCCACGTCGATACCGGGCTCGCCGCTCACGAACTTGGCGTTGTCTTTGCCCCACAACAGCCCCCAGCCGGTGCGAATTAGCACCGCGTCGCCCTCGCCGATCTGGGTCCCCTGCTTGCGCATGGCTTCTTGCAGATCCTGCTCGGTGATGACGTAGTCGATGGCGAGCGTATCCACCCCCTTAAGCGCGGCCACGTCGATCAACACGCCTCGGGTGAACAGCGCGCCGACCTTCTCCACCCCGAGCTTGGTGAAGCCGTTACGGGTAGCGACCTCGTCGCCCTTGAAGCAGTTGTAGAGCAGATCGGCGATGCCCTGGTGCGGCAAGGCGTCGAACTGCGTGCCGACTTGGCCGAGTTCCGTGGTGACGATCTCTTCGTTGCTGCGCTGAAGATTGGAGGCCATCGGATTGGTCGTACGTTTGAGCTGCATGCTGAAGCGCCGCTCGCCGAAAAAGGGAATGCCGGGACTCAGTTCCTTACCCAGCTCGAACACCTTGCCCTCTTTGATCAGGCTGGTGGCGCGCAGCACCGCTTTCGCTCCTTGCAGGTTGGCGGCGCCGCGCTCGTCGCCGGCGCCCCACCTCGACGGGCAACGCTCCTCGGGCGCAGGCGGCTTCCACGATTGCGCGTTGGCGCACACGGTGGTCAATCCGATCACTATCGCAAAGACGGCGATCTGCTTCATGCTCTCTCTCCTCCGATGGTAGTGTGATGGGCAAGGGGTTTCCTAGCCCCAATTCATCATGACGTGCCGTATGGCGGTGTAGTCTTCGAGGCCGTACATCGACATGTCTTTCCCGTAGCCCGACAGCTTCATGCCTCCGTGCGGCATCTCCGACACCAGCATGAAGTGTTGGTTCACCCAGGTGCACCCGTAGTGCAGGCGCGCAGCGACTTGCATGGCAGTCTTGACGTTGGTAGTCCAAACCGAGGAGGCAAGGCCGTAGTCGGAGTCGTTGGCCCAAGCGACGGCCTGTTCGAGGTCGCTGAAACGCGTCACCGACACCACAGGGCCGAAAACCTCCAAGCGCACGATTTCGTCGTCTTGACGCGCGCCGGCGACGATAGTCGGCTGGTAGAAGAACCCCGCACCGGAGACTGCGCTTCCGCCGGTCAGCACTTTCATATGCCTTTGCGCGCCGGCGCGATCCACGAAACCGGCGACGCGCTCGCGTTGCTTGGCGCTCACCAACGGGCCGAGCTCGGTGCTCTCGTCTTCGGGTGCGCCGCATTTGAGCGAGCTCGCCGCGTTCGCCAAGTCGGCCGTCAGTTCGTCGTAGATCTTGGGCCCGGCGTACACGCGGCATGCCGCGGTGCAATCCTGACCGGCGTTGTAGAAGCTCGCCATGCGCAAACCCGCCACCACGGCGTCGAGGTCGGCGTCGTCGAACACCAGTACCGGCGCCTTGCCGCCCAGCTCTAGGTGTGTGCGCTTCAGCCCCGCGGTCGCTGCGCGCAGCACGGCCTGGCCGGTGGCGATGCTGCCGGTGAGCGCGATCATGCGCACCTTGGCGTGGTTGATGAGCGCCTCGCCCACGCTGGGCCCGCGCCCGCTGATGACATTCAACACGCCGGGCGGCAGCAGCTCTGCCGCGATCGCGGCCAGTTTCAAGGTGGTAAGCGGCGTCATCTCGGAGGGCTTCAACACCAGCGTGTTGCCGGCGGCGAGCGCCGGCGCGATCTTCCAGGCGGCCATCATGAGCGGATAGTTCCACGGCGTGATGGAGGCGACGACGCCGACCGGGTCGCGCCGTATCATGCTGGTGTGATTGGCGAGATACTCCCCGCTGGCCGATCCGCTCAAGCAGCGCGCGGCGCCCGCGAAATAGCGGAACACGTCGACGATCGCCGGCAACTCATCGGAGGCGACGCGCAGCCGCGGCTTGCCGCAGTTGAGCGACTCGAGCGCGGCGAACTCGCCCGCTTGCTGCTCGATGCGATCGGCAAGCTTCAGCAACAAGCCGGCGCGCTCGGCGGGTGTGGTGCGGCCCCAGCTTTCGAATGCGCGGCTCGCCGCCTGTACCGCGGCGTCGACCTGCTGCGGCGAGGCTTCCGGCACGGTGACGATGGTCTCGCCGGTGGCGGGATTGATCACCGTCTCGCCCGCCGCCTCGCCCGCGATCAGATCGGCGCCGATCAATAGTTTGGTATCCATAGGTCTCCTCTCGAAACTGTTATTTTCCGCTGCCCGCCACGTCGTGGGTGTCGCGCGTCAAGTAAAAAGCGGCGATGATGGGAATCGCGGTCACCGCGATCACCAGCACGGCGACCACGTTGGTCACCGGGCGTTCGCGCGGGCGCATCAATTCGGACAACATCCAGATCGGCAAGGTCGATTGCTGCCCGGCGGTAAAGGTGGTCACGATGATCTCGTCGAAGGATAGCGCGAACGCGAGCATACCCCCGGCGAGCAGCGCGGTCGCGACGTTGGGCAAAATCACATAGCGAAACGTCTGCAGACCGTTGGCGCCCAAGTCCATCGACGCCTCGATCAAAGCCTTGGACGTGCGCCGCAGGCGAGCCAGCACGTTGTTGTACACCACCACGATGCAGAAGGTCGCATGCCCGATCACGATGGTCCAAAAGCCGAACGGAATTTCCGCCACGTTGAGCGCCGCGCGCAGCGAGATGCCGGTGATGATACCCGGCAAGGCGATCGGCAGGATCAACAGCAGCGAAATCGCCTCGCGGCCGAAGAATTTCGAGCGCCATACGGCCGCGGCGGCCAAAGTACCCAGCACCAAGGCGACCAAGGTCGACACGCCTGCGACTTGCATGGATAACGCCAAGGCGCGATGCACGTCGGCTCGCTCCAGCGCCACCGCGAACCATTTCGCTGTCAGGCCGGGCGGCGGAAACACGAAGCTCTTGTCCTCGCTGCTGAAGGCGTACAGCACGATGATGGCCAGCGGAATGTGCAAGAAGGCCAAACCGCCCCAAGTGGCGAGCTTCAAGCCGCGATGGTTGCTCCTAGAGCGCATCGAAGGCTCCCAGCCGCTTGGCGACCGTCAGATACACCGCCATGATCGCAATCGGCACCAGGGTCAAGGCGGCGGCGAGCGGAATGTTTCCCGCCGTGCCCTGCTGTGCGAACACCGCGAGGCCGATAAACGGTCGCGACGTGCCGACGATGGAGGGAATGATGTAGTCGCCCAAAGTGAGAGAAAAGGTGAATATCGAACCCGCCACCACGCCTGGAATCGCCAGCGGCAGAGTCACCTTGCGAAACGTCTGCGCCGGACGCGCGCCCAAATCGCCCGAGGCTTCGATCAGAGAGCGCGGCACGCGCTCGAGCGCGGCGACGATCGGCAGAATCATGAACGGCAGCCAGATATAGACGAATACCAAAAAGGTCCCAATGTAAGAAGTCGACAGCGACGGTCCGCCGATCACCGGAACGGCGAGCAGCGCATCGAGCAACCAGGTCAGATGCAGGCGCTCGGCAAACCAGGTAATGATGCCCTCCTTCGCTAGAATCAGCTTCCACGAGTACACCCGCACCAAGTAGCTCGACCACAGCGGCAACATGACACCGAGGTAAATGATCGCCTTCACCCGCAGGGTTGCATATCGAACCATGTAGTAGGCGACGGGAAACGCCAACATCGCGCAGGCCAGGGTCACCGCCAGCGCCATCGACAGCGTGCGCAACACCAGGTCCGCGTTGGCGTGGGTGAACAGCTGCGCGTAGGTCCGCAACGAGAACTCGCGCACCACCACGCCGCTGAACTCGTCGACGTAGAAGAAGCTCTGTAACAACAGGGCCAACAGCGACCCCAGATAGATAACGCCGAGCCAGGCGAGCGGCAGCGTCAGCAACAGCAGCAGAGTTAACCTGGGACGTCGGTACAAGACGCCGGACAGCGTGTGCCACATTCCGCGCGCGACGATCGCTGCCATCGCGCTTAGCCCGCCAACTCGCGCATGTGCCGCCGCTCCCACGCGAGCTTGACGGGCTTGCCGCGCAGGCTGGCGCCGACGGGCGCCATCGCCTGCGTATTCTGCTCGATGACGCTCAACTCCACGCCCTCGACCATCACCTCATAGCGCGTGGTGGCACCCAAGTAGAACACGTCTTCGATGCGTCCCTGCACCGCCACCGAGTCGGACGCGACCTCCGCCTCGGGGGCGAGCAGGCGGATGCGCTCGGGGCGAATGGAAAAAGCCGCTGCGCTCCCGCCCAGGCGGCGTGCCAATTCGCCGCGGAAGAGATTCGATATGCCGACGAAGTCCGCCACGAAGCCGGTGCGCGGATGCTCGTAGATCTCGTTCGGCGTGCCGATCTGCTCGATGCGGCCCTGATTGAATACCGCCAGCCGATCGCTCATCGACAACGCTTCGCCTTGATCGTGCGTCACGTAGATGAACGTGATGCCGATCTCGCGCTGGATCGCTTTCAATTCGACTTGCATCGCCTCGCGCAACTTCAGGTCCAGCGCGCCGAGCGGTTCATCGAGCAGCAGCACGCGCGGCTGATTGACCAGGGCGCGCGCCAACGCGACCCTTTGCCGCTGCCCCCCCGACAACTGACTCGGCTTGCGCGCCTCCAAACCTTGCAGCTTCACCAGTTCGAGCATGCGCTGCGCGCGCTGCCATTGCTCGCGCGGCGCCTTCTTGATCATGAGGCTGTACTCGACATTCTGGTGCACGCTCATGTGAGGGAACAAGGCGTAGTCTTGGAATACGGTGTTGACGTCACGCTCGTAAGGGGGCACGCCGGCCACATCGCGCCCGTGCAGTAGAATCCGGCCCGCGCTCGCTTGCTCGAATCCCGCGATCAAGCGCAAACAGGTGGTCTTGCCCGAGCCCGACGGTCCCAGCATGGCGAAGAACTCGCCGTCGGCGATCTCGAAGCTGACCCCATCCAGCGCGCGCACCTCTCCATACCGGCGCGTCACTGCATCGAAGCTAACGGCTGGGATGTCCTTGCGCGGCATTCTTGTTCTGTAGTAACAGCGGGCGAACAACCCGCCTGGTAGGGCGGAGCCGAGGCCGGCTCCGCCTGCGACCGCTATCGGCCGCCGAGTCTCG
>CAZILI010000171.1:0-8015 GCA_964539965.1 uncultured Burkholderiales bacterium
CTGATGCTCGTTATGCACCATGCTGATCGACTCCAAGCCACCGGCCACCATGATCGGCACCTTGTCGACGATCACTCGATGCGCCGCCATGGCGATCGCTTGCAAGCCGGAGCTACAGAATCTATTGATGGTCACTGCTGAAGTCGTCACCGGCAGCCCTGCGCGGATCGCGCTTTGCCGCGCGATGTTGTTGCCGGTCGCGCCTTCGGGCATGGCGCAACCCAGGATGACGTCCTCGATTTCTTGCGGTTCGACCCGCGCGCGCTCTACGGCGTGCTTGATCACATGTCCGCCCAGCTTTGCGCCGTGCGTGATGTTGAAAGCGCCTCTGTATGCCTTGCCGATGGGAGTGCGAGCGGTTGCGACGATCACTGCGTCAGTCATTTCTAGTCCTCCTCTTGTCGTGGGATGGCTTGGTGTGCTCGGATGCCGCCGACAGCGCACCCGCGAGGATTCTGGCTAATGGTAGGCCCGCGCAGCGCATTAACACAAGCCTCGCTGGATGTGGTTCATTTTGAAGGGGAAAGTGTTTCGCCTCGCACGCGCCGAGGGCGCCGTCTCGTCCATGCGACGGCCATCGGAGTGCCCTCGAGCATCACGAGTGGAGCGAACCGAGCGGGTTTATACTCGCTCTTGCGCCGCATGTGCGACGCCGCAGATTTTGCGCGACCGAATCCTTGGAGGTGTGTCATGGCCAATCCCTTTGTACATATCGAACTCGCGACAGGCGATCTCAACAAAGCAAAGGACTTCTATAGCAAGCTGTTCGATTGGAAACTGGAAGACATGCCGATGCCGGGCGGTAAGGGTACCTACACCATGATCGGTGTCGGCGAGGGTACCGGCGGCGGCATGTTCTCGATGACCGAAATGGGCATGCCGCCCGGAATACCACCTCATTGGCTAGCTTACGTGGGGGTGGACGATGTGGCGGCGGCAACTCGAAAAGCAAAAGAACTCGGCGCGACCATCGTCAGAGACGTGATGGAAGTAGGTCAATACGGGATGATGAGCGTCATCACCGACCCAACGGGTGCGACCATCGCCATGTGGCAAGCGAAGCGAAGCGCCTAGTCAGAGTTGCAGGCGCGAAGCCCTCGCTCGCAAACCCGAGCCGACCACAAGTGGAGACCCCGATGTTGAAGTCGACGCGCATCTGGAGCGAAGTCGATTATGAGAAGAACGGCAAACAGGCCGGTTGGCTCATGCTGCCGCACTCGGTAACCCGCTCGGCGTACGGCATGATCGCGATCCCGATCGCGGTAATCAAGAACGGCAGCGGGCCGACGGCTTTTCTCATGGCCGGCAACCACGGCGACGAATACGAAGGCCAGATCGCGCTGTGCAAACTCATTCGCGCCATCGATCCGGCGCGCGTGCAAGGGCGCGTGATCGTCCTGCCGGCGGCAAATTTTCCGGCGGCCATGGCCGGTGCCCGCGTGTCGCCGATCGACGGCGGCAACTTGAACCGCTGCTTTCCCGGCGATCCGGATCGGGGTGTCACGCAGGAGATCGCACACTACATCGACAGCGTGTTGTTCCCGATGGCCGACTTGTTCGCCGATCTGCATTCGGGCGGCTCTTCGCTTGCGTACCTGCCGTTTGCGCACATGCACGAGGGCGCTGACGCCGTCGTCAATCGCCGTTCGCTAGATGCGCTGACCGCCTTCGGCGCGGAGTATTCCGTGGTGTGGAAACATGCCGACGCGCGCTTCGCGCCCGGCGCGGCAGTCAAGCGCGGCATCGCCTCCATGGGCGGCGAGTTCGGCGGCGGCGGTAGCGTCAACCGCCGCATGTTGGCCAATGTCGAGCAAGGCTTGTGGCGGTTGCTCAAACACATGGGCGTTTGGGACGGCCCGACGCAGCCCGCGCCCGCCACGCGCTACCTGAGCATTCCCGGCATCGACTACCACGTGCACGCACCCGATCAAGGCGTGTTCGAGCCGGCCACGGACCTCGGCGACTGGGTCAAGGCGGGTGACTTGTGCGGGCATGTCCACTTCGTGGACGATCCGATGCGACCACCGGTGCCGTGCTATTTCAAGCGCGACGGCATGGTGATTTGCCAGCGCCATCCGGCGCGCGTAGAGCGGGGCGATTGCGTGGCGCACCAGGTGATCGAAGGCGCGGGAGATGCCGCGCCGGCGGTGAAAAGGACCGGCTTTTGACTCGCTTGCCCTTCATTCCTCTATCACCTACTACCGTATGGAGCTTGACCGCAACGGAACTGAAACGAAGAAGGAAACAGCGATGACGCAGCACGCAGAAGCCAAAGCCCAAGACGTCGTGGCGATGACGAATCAATGGTTGCAAGCTTTCAATGCGGCGCTGGCACGGCGCGATGCTCGGGCGGCGGCGGATTTGTTCGCCTCCGACGGTTACTGGCGCGACATACTCGCCATGACCTGGCATATCGCGAGCTTCAGCGGCGCCGCCGACATCCATGACTTGCTGCAGCGTTCGCTCGAGCAGGTCCGCCCCGCGGACTTCCGCATCAATCCCGACCGCGTCGGTCCGCGCTGGGTGATGCGCGCCGGACGTGAGACGCTGGAAGCCTTGATTGCCTTCCGCACGGCGCTGGGTCGCGGTGAGGGCGTGTTGCGATTGGTGCCGGACGGCAATGGCGTGCGCGCATGGACCATCTCCACCAATCTAGAAGAACTCAGCGGCCACGAAGAGCGCATCGGCGACCGCCGTCCGACCGGACCGGAGGGTCTGCGCGATTTCGGCGCCGAAAATTGGCTCGATCAACGCCGCAAAACGGCGGCACATATCGATCGCGATCCGACCGTATTAGTGGTCGGCGGCGGACAAGCCGGACTCAACATCGCCGCGCGGCTCGGCGCGCTCGGCATCGACACGCTGATCGTCGAGCGCAACGCCCGCATCGGCGACAACTGGCGAAAACGCTACCACTCGCTCACGTTGCACAACGAGGTGTTCGTCAATCACTTCGCTTACATGCCCTTCCCGGCAAACTGGCCTATCTACATTTCGAAGGACAAGCTCGCCAATTGGTTCGAGTGCTATGCGGAGGCGATGGAACTCAATTGCTGGACCAGCACCGAGTTCGTGCGTGGCGATTACGACGACAAGGCCGAGCGCTGGACAGTGGAGGTGCGGCGTGACGGCGGTACGCGGCGCACGCTGCGTCCTCGCCACGTCGTGTTCGCAGTGGGTGCAAGCCCGCTTCCGGCGAAACCACAACTGCTCGGCATAGAGAGCTTCAAAGGCACGGTGACGCACTCGGAAGGCTACGTCACCGGTACGCCGTGGCGCGGCAAACGCGCCTTCGTGCTCGGTACCGGCACCAGCGGCCATGATGTCGCGCAAGACCTGCACGCCTGCGGCGCGCAAGTCACGCTGATACAACGCAGCCCGACCTACGTCGTCAGTTTGAAAGAAGGCCAGCGCACGTACTTGATTTATCGCGAAGGCGTGCCCTATGAAGATGTCGATCTTATCGGCACCTCCATGCCCTATCCGCTGGTGTATCGCTCGCATCAGCTAGCCGCGATGGAGTCGAAGAAGCAAGACGCGAAGCTCCTGCAAGACTTGGAGGGCGCGGGTTTCCGCCTGGAGTTCCTCGAGGGCGACCCGGGCTACGGCCCGCGCTACTGGAATCGCGGCGGCGGCTACTACTTCAATGTCGGCTGTTCCGACCTCATCATCCGGGGCGAGGTGGGGCTCATGCAATACAGCGATATCGAACGCTTCGTGCCCGAGGGCATACAGCTTAAGAACGGCAGTTCAATACCCATGGATCTCTTGGTGACCGCGACGGGCTACAAGGGCCAGCAAGAAGTGGCGCGCCAGCTCTTGGGCGACGCCATCGCCGATCGCATCGGCCCGGTTTGGGGCATTAGCCCGCGCGGCGAATTGCGCAATATGTTCGTGCGCACCCAGCAAGAGGGGTTGTGGTTCATCGCCGGCAGTCTCGCTCAGTGCCGCATCTACTCGAAATATCTGGCGCTGCAGATCAAAGCAGGCGAAGTCGGATTGATGCCATTGGCGTTGCCTGCAGAGCTAGTCGCCTAGCGCGGTGCCCTGTCAGCGCTTGGACTTCCGCGCGGGGAAGTAAACGCGCCGCGTCCCCCACGCGGAGAATGCCTTGCCGAGCACGACCTTGCCGGCGGCGTCGAGTTGATAGGGAAAGTACACGCTGACCGAGTAGTCGTTGCGATGGTCGACGTAGAAGGCGATCACGTCGACCTTGTCTTTACCCCGCCCGGGCGGGGCCATGCGGGCGTCGAAGCAGGCAGCCACAGCCTGCACGCCGGCTTCGAGGGCACGATTTTGCAGCGACACGTTCAACAGCCGGTCGAGTACTTGCTGCGGAGTCATCGTGGCACGATCGGCATAGGGCGGCATGTACCAAACGGTGCCGTCGTCGCTCGAGCTCGCGCCCAGCGGATAGAAGGCGCGCTTCTCGATGGCTTCGACCGCACGCGGCAGCATGGCTCGGACCAGCGCATCGGCTTCTTCTTTGGCAGAGCGCTTGGGCTCGCCGAAGGCGACGCTCGCCAACACGAGCGAAGCGGCAAGCGCCCACCTCAGGACGCTCGCTTGCAAGCGGGCCGCGCGCCGGCTATGCACCGCGGTCCGTGCGGCGGCGTGCCATGCGCACCCTACTGACCCGTAAACGTCTTGCCTTCGCCGTCGAGTTTCGCCAGCAACGCCGCCGGTTTCCAGTAGTGTCCGTGGCGGCCCTGTTGAAAGCGCTCGACGGCCGCCAGTACGGCTTTTAGGCCGACCGTGTCGGCGTAGAACATCGGGCCGCCGCGGTAGGCGGGAAAGCCGTAGCCGGTGAGATACACCATGTCGATGTCGCTCGCGCGCAGCGCGATGCCTTCATCCAAGATCTGCGCGCCCACGTTGACCAAGGCGTAGATGCAGCGCTCGATGATCTCCTCGTCGGTGATCGATCGCCGCTCGATGCCCTGTTCTTTGGAGTAAGCGACGATGAAGGCCTCGATGGCCGGGTCGGGAATCGGCTTGCGATCGCCCGCTTCGTAGCGATAGAAACCCGCGCCGGTCTTCTGCCCGAAACGCCCCATCTCGCAGATGCGATCGCCGATCTTGGAAAACACTTCGCTCGGATTCTCTTTCACCTTGCGCTTGCGGATCGCCCAGCCGATGTCCAAGCCGGCCAAGTCGCTCATCGCGAACGGGCCCATGGCCATGCCCCACCTCTGCAGCGCGCCGTCGACTTGCTGCGGCAGCGCGCCCTCTTCGAGTAAGAAAGTCGCTTGACGGATGTACTCTTCGACCATGCGATTGCCGATAAAACCGTCACATACACCGGACACCACGCCGACTTTTCGTATGGTCTTGGCGAGCTTCATCACACTCGCCAGCACTTCCTTAGAAGTCTTGGCCCCGCGCACGATCTCGAGCAGGCGCATGACGTTGGCGGGACTGAAAAAATGCGTGCCGATGACGCTCTGCGGCCGCGAGGTCACGGCGGCGATGGCGTTGACGTCTAGGGTCGAGGTGTTGCTCGCCAAGATCGCGCCCGGCTTCATCACGCGATCGAGTTCCTGGAACACTTTCTTCTTTACCTCCATCTCTTCGAACACGGCCTCGATCACCATGTCGGCGTTCTTGATGGAGTCGTACGAAAGCGTGGTCGACAACAGCGCCATGCGCTTGTCCATGTCGGCCTGCGACAGCCGGCCCTTCGCCACGGTGTTGGCGTAGTTTTTCTTGATGGTCGCCAAGCCGCGCTCGAGCGCCTCTTGCTTGACTTCGAGGATGGTCACCGGGATGCCGGCGTTGGCGAAATTCATGGCGATGCCGCCGCCCATCGTGCCCGCGCCGATGACGGCCACTTGCTTGACCGGTAAGGTGGGGGTGGACTCCGGCACGTCGGGAATCTTGCTCGCTTCACGCTCGGCGAAGAATGCGTAGCGCAGCGCTTTGCCCTCGGTGGTCCGCATGAGTTCGCCGAACAGCTCGTGCTCGATGCGATAGCCCTCGTCGAACGGCTTAGTGGCCGCCGCCTGCACGCACTCGAAGCACTTGAGCGGCGCTGGATAGCCGCGCGAGGCCTTGGCGACTTGCTCGCGTGCGGCGGCAAAGAACGCCGTCGCGTCGCCCGGCACTTGTACGGCGAGGTCGCGCACTCTGCGCAGAGGCAAACCTTGCGCGATCGCTTTCTCGGCGAAGGCGATGCCCGCCTGCAGCAAGTCGCCGCTCGCGATCTCGTCGACCAAGCCGCCGGGCGGCGCTTTGTCGGCGCGTATCGGCTCACCGGTAGTGATCATGCGCAGCGCTGCCTCCGCGCCTACCACGCGCGGCAGGCGCTGTGTACCGCCGGCGCCGGGCAGCAGGCCGATTTTCACCTCCGGCAGACCCAACTGCGCGTCCGCCGTGGCGACTCGGTAGTGACACGCCAACGCCAACTCCAGGCCGCCGCCCATGGCGAAGCCGTGGATCGCGGCAACGGTAGGCTTACCTACCGTGTCCATGTATTCGGTCAGCTGACGCAGATCGACCTTGGTGGGATCGCGCGGCTTGCCGAATTCGCTGATGTCGGCACCGGCGCTGAACGCGCGGTTGGCACCGATCAGCACGAACGCCTTTACCGCGACGTCGGCCTCGCCCGCGGCGAGCGCGTCTTTGACCTCCTGCAGCAAGCCCTTGGTCTGCGCGAGCGGGTTGAGCGGCGGATTGTTGAGCGTGATCACGCCCACCGCGCCGTGCTTGGTGTATTGCACTAGAGATGCCATGCCTATCCTCTTCGTATAAGCGGGGGGCCGATTGCGCCCACCTCGAGCTGAACTACTCGCAATGATATCCGCTGTATGACGCCCGAGACAAAAAATCGCCGCTGCGCGCCCGCGACCTGACGCACCCGCCGCAGCACTGGCGCATCTGTTTCCAAGCCGGCTTCGTATACGCTTTTGCAGGCCGCCGCGACTCGCCCCTCTATTACTTCGCCACTCGGGAATGGATGCTATGAACGTCCCCAACAAAGGCATCGAAGCCGTGATCACCGCCTTCGCGCAAGCGTGGAATCGGCACGACATGCAGGCTCCGATCTGTTCGCCGAGCATGCCGAGTTCGTGAACGTGGTCGGCTTGCGGTGGAAGGGTAAGCAGCAGATCCGCGAGGCGCACGAATTCACTCACCGATCCATGTTTAGGGACAGTGAGTTGCGCATACTCGAAACCTCGATCAAGCAGCCGGTACCGGGTATCGCTATCGCGCGATCGCACTGGGAGCTCACGGGTCATCGGGGTCCGAACGACGAACCGCTGCCGGCGCGCACCGGCTTGTTGTTGAATGTGCTCGCTCGGCACAACGGCGCCTGGAAAATCATCGACTCCCAGAACACCGATATCCTGCCGAACGTCTTGTCGCGACCGCAGTGACGGAGCAGGCCCGGGAGGATCGCACCCCGGCGTTGCAACCGGTGCGCAGGGCACACCCTACACTTCGAGCCACTCCTTGCGAGTCGCCTCGTCGCGCTTGAGTTGTTCCGGCGAGCCTTCGAATACGATTTTTCCGTGGCCCATCACGTACAGCCGTTGTGAAATTGCTAGTGCGATCGTCAGCTTTTGCTCCACCAGCAGGATCGACACGCCGCGCGACTTGATCTCTTGCAACAGACGCGCCACGTGTTCGACCATCTGCGGCGACAAGCCCTCGGTTGGTTCGTCGACCATGACCAGATCGGGATCGCCCATCAAGGTCCGGCACAACGTCAGCATCTGCTGCTCGCCGCCCGAGAGCACGCCGGCGGCCGTGTCGGCACGCTCGCGCAGGCGCGGGAACAAGGTGAACATGTCTTCCAGCGACCAGCGCCCGCTTTGCTGCTTGGCCTTCACGCCCAGCAGCAGACCGCGTGTCACTCCACTAGCCATGTAGATGCCGCGGTCTTCCGGAACGTAGCCGACCCCCAGGTGGGCGATTTCGAACGCCTTGCGGCCGATCAACTCCGCGCCCTGAAACCGCACCGAGCCGCTCGCCGTGACCTGCCCCATGATGGCCTTGATGGTGGTCGAGCGGCC
>CAZILI010000172.1:0-7956 GCA_964539965.1 uncultured Burkholderiales bacterium
ATTCTCAGCTAACTTTTTTGCCTAACTGCCTACACACAAAATTCCAGACATACTCATTACCACTCATGGGATAGGTGCCTCCAGAGAATGCAAAAAGCAGAGGAAATGCGCAAAACAAACCGCTCTAAGCAGGCAAAAGGCGCCCTTGACGTTGCTTCGACTTCGCTGTGAGACAAATCGTCTCTCATAACGTCAATCACGTAGGTTGTTCAGAGGTTCCCTAGGATTTGCGCGCTCGGCCAGCGCTGATGAATGCGTCGGATAGCCTCCATGCCGCCTTGGCCCGGCATCGACAAGTCGATGATTAGCACGTCCGGCAGGCATTCCTTGAACAAATGATAGGCCTGCTCGCCGTCTGCCGCTTCGCCGATCACCCCCATATCTTCTTGCCGCTCGAGCAGCGCACGATAGCCTTCGCGGACGATGGCGTGATCGTCGACCAACATGATCTTGATCGGCGGTGCTTTCACGTCGCCCTCGCTGCGCTGTGCACCGGAATCAGCGCGCGTACCTTGAGGCCGCTGTTCGGTCGCGGTGTCAGCGTGAGCATGCCGCCGAGTGCGGCGACTCGCTCGCGCATGCCCGATAACCCGATGCCCGGCTGCGGCGCACCGGCCGCGCGGCCGGCGAGGCCGTTATCCTCGACCACGACGTCCACGTTGTCCGCGGTAAACTCGCCACGCGTTTCCGGCAAAGCACGCTCGACTCGGATGTTCACTTCGCTTGCGCCCGCATGCTTGGCGACATTGGTTAAGCACTCCTGGATGATGCGAAACACGCTGACGCTGATCGCCTCGGGTAGGCCCGAGATATCGCCACGGATGTCCAGATCGAAGCGGGTGCGTCCGCCGCTGCTGCCGTTCCAATTCGTGACCAGACTTCTCAGGCATTCCGCCAGACCGAGCTCGTCGATACCGGCAGGGCGCAGTCGCAGCAATAGCCCTTTGAGCAGCCCCATCATCTGTCCTATGACTGCACCCACTCGGCTACCCTGCGACACCAGCTCGGGACAGCGGTGTTGCGCTGTGTCGGTGATCACCGCCGCCATCGCGCGTGTGGACGCGATCCCGCCCCGAGTAGTTGGGAAACTTCATCTTCAGTCCGCTATGGGTGGGGCTGGTCGAATGTTCGAAGGTCGTCTGCGTGCTTCCCAGTTGGTCCGTGCAGATAGCGAAGTACTTGTTCGTATCGAGCGGCAATTCGGGTCCGATCAGGTGGTCGGCTTGATGATGATTGAGCCCGAAGCCGTGCATGAAGAGAATGGCGTTGTCCTTTGCCGCGTTGAGCGTACAGTGCGTCACGTAGGACATCCGCAGATTTGGAATCGAGCCTCCGCCTTCGAAGGAGAATTCTCCGAGATCGGCAAACTGGTGGAGCGGCTGATCGGGCCAATGGGCGAGGGCTCTCGGCGCGGTCACCACGAACGACATCGCCAGTATGATGACCATTTGTTTCCCGCTTGCTTTCATAGGCATCTCCCTCGTGATTCGGCCGAGCCTACCGACCGGTAGCCGCAGACATTGAGTGTACGCGCGAGCAAGCGCGCGCGAATACCCTACGTTCGTAGGAACGTGTTCCGTCGTCTGACTTCACTCGCGCGGGGCGCACGCTTCGAGGAGAAGGAAGTCCCCAAGTCGTTACGCTAGAATGGCGCGAAGCTCCTTGATGCGCGAAGCAACGGTCTGATCTACGGGGTAGGCATGTCCGGGGCGCGGCAAGGAGCACAATTTTCTCCGCCGAAGGCAAGTCGCTTTGCTTTTGCTGCTCAAGCTTACCTTGGTTCCCACGCTCATCTGTGCCGTCACGCTCGCGACCCGGCGTTGGGGCATGGCCATGGGCGGCTGGCTCGCGTCACTGCCGGTGAGCGGCGGTCCGATCCTGCTGTTCTATGCTCTGGAGCAGGGAACCGCGTTCGCGGCGGATGCCGCCCGCTTTACCGTTTTGAGCGGTGTGGGCGTTGCGACCTATTGTCTGGCCTACGGCTGGGCAGCGCAGCGACTGCCTTGGATGGCGAGTCTCTCGCTGGCGTGGTTGTGCTTTCTCGTTACGGCGGCGCTTTGCCGCTGGCTGTCGTTGTCTTTGCTGCCCGCGTTCGGCCTAGCCGTGGCGAGTTATGTCACTGCGCGCAAACTGCTACCACCCACACCCGCGATCATTCAGCCGAGCGGCCGCCAACGTTGGGATCTTCCGCTGCGCGTGGTTGCGGCGGTAGCGCTCGTGCTGACGCTGACCTATCTTGCTGAGCGGCTCGGGTCGCGCTGGATAGGATTGCTGACCGCCTTTCCTGTCGCTTCCGCCGTGGTGGGCGCGTTTTCTCACTCGCAATCCGGCGCGCCGGCCGCGATAGGGTTCTTTCGCGGCATGCTCGGCGGGATGCACGGCTTTAGCTTGTTTTGCGCCGTCTTGGCGTTGACCCTCATGCGCTTCGGAATCACCGTTGCCTTCGCGATGGCTTTGGGCGCGCAGCTTCTCACGCACGCCGCCGGATTGTTGTACCTACGGCGCTCGCATGTGCAACGGCGGTCCGCTCAGCGGCAGCACGTGTAATCTGTCGCGAATCGTCGGAGAGTAGCGCGTATGCCATTGCCGGAGACCGTTATAGCCAAAGAGACCAAAGTAGCGATCGTGACCGGTGCCGCCGGCGGCATAGGCGAAGCGGTGGCTCGGGCCCTCGCGCAGCGCGGAGTGCAAGTCGCGATAGCCGACCTACGCGCCGAGGCATCGAGAGAGACCGCCGGGCGACTCCGAGCAGAAGGATTTGTGGCAGAACCGTTCACGGTTGACATTGCCGATCAAGGGAGCGTCAACGGCATGGTCGAGCAGGTTCTCAGCCGGTGGGGTCGTATCGACGTGTTGGTGAACAATGCCGGCATCGAGAGTTTGAAGCCGTTCCTGCAAATCGGCCTCGAAGAATACGAACGGGTGATGCGCATCAACGTCACCGGCGGTTGGCTTTGTTGCCAAGCCGTGATCCCCGTCATGCTGCGTCAGCAGGGCGGCTGCATCGTCAACGTTAGTTCTGTAGCGGGCCAGCGCGGCGGCGGACTGCTCGGCACCGCGGCATATTCGACCTCGAAAGGAGCGATCATCGCGCTTACCAAGGCGCTGGCTCGCGAATTCGCCAAATCCGGAGTACGGGTCAACGCGGTGGCGCCCAGCCTCACCATGACCGATCTGGCGCGGCGGCAGCTCGAAGAACTCGACCCCGGTACCTTCGATCGCGTACTCGCCGTGACCCCAATCGGGCGAGCCGCGCAGCCGCACGAAATTGCCTCCGTGATCGCCTTCCTTGCTTCGGACGAAGCGTCGTTCATCGTGGGTCACGTGTACAACGTGGACGGCGGAAGCGCGATGTAGGTTTGCCGACGGAAACACGAGACCCAACTAGGGGAGGGCGTTATTGGAGTTCTGCTTATGGTCAGGGCGTACATCCGTCATCTCATCAGTGATATTTTACATAATAAACATTACACGCACTAAATTGCGGGCCTGCGGGCATCCCGACCCCTATGGCCTAGCCGTGCCCGATGTAGTCCATCCTCCCGCCATCGACAGTCAGCATCTGTGCCGTGATCCAGCCAGACTCGGGCGCAGCGAGAAATGTGATGGCGTTGGCGATGTCTTCCGGTTCACCGATGCGTCCCAGCATCGAGAGACCCGCCAGTCTTTGCGAGATCGCTTGCCACTCCGTTTCGCTACGTCGACCCGTGGTCATATCGCTGCGCACAAACCCGGGCGCGACGGCGTTTACCGTGATGCCGTGCGGTCCCAATTCCATAGCGAACCGTCGGGTCAAAATCGCGACTTCGGCTTTGCTGGCAGCATAGAAAGCATTGCCGGGCAGCGACGTGCCGATCGCCGCGATCGAGGCGACGTTGACGATGCGCCCGTAATGGCGTCCGCGCATGCGGGCCGCCGCACTGCGGGTCGCGTGGATGACTCCGCCGACGTTGATCGCTCGCATGTGCTCGACGCGCTCGGAGTCGTAGGTCTCGAGTGAGCCTTGCCAAGCAACGCCGGCGTTGTTGACCAGAATCGTCACGGGCCCGAGTTCTTCTTCCGCGCGGGCGATCATGGCTTCCACGTCCTGAGGGTCGGCGACATCGGCCGCCACGGCGATCGCCCGTCCGCCGGCCGCGACGATGTCATCGACGAGCGACTGTGCCTGATCCGCCTGCTTGGCGTAGTTGACGCACACCGCGGCGCCGCGTTGCGCGAGTAGTCTTGCCGTGGCGCGGCCCAGACCTCGCGCCGCGCCGGTTACCACCGCAACTTGTTGCCCCCAGCTCATCGCCCGTTGCTCCTTTCACAAGAACAGGTCGTATTTGACACCGAACTCGCGCCGGGCTCAAATAGGCTCTTCGCATTTCGAGAGAGACGGCATGGACAGCAACGACGCGCTCGGTGTACTGAGCCGAGACAACGGCTATTTCACCGGTCGACTCGAAAGGTTTATCGAGCACGATCCCCCAGCGGTTTGGAGCATGCTGACCGAGCCGCAGCGCTTGGCAGAGTGGCTCGCACCGGGCACGATCGAGTTGCGCCTAGGCGGAGCAGCCAAGCTCAACTTCACCGACAGCGGAACGGTGATAGACAGCACGGTCACCGCGTTCGCGGCGCCGAGTTTGCTCGAATACTCGTGGAGCAGCGCCGGCCAACCCTCACGGCCCGTTCGTTGGGAATTACAAGAGGTCGAAGGCGGCTGCCGGTTGTCGCTCACGGTCGGCGTGCCGGAGGGAGAAGACATGGCGCGCGCCTGTGCCGGCTGGGAAGCGCATCTCATGATGCTGCTCGCGGCGATCGAAGGCGTGCCGATCAAATTCCCCTTTGACCGCTTCAAGAGCACGCGCGAGCAGTACAAGGGCATGGTTGCCGGCTTAGCCTAGCGGGCGACAAGAGTGAAGTGAAGTGAAGCGAAGCGATATGAGGAACTCTCAAATGATCTCCCACTGGCGGATCTTCGCCTGCGCGCTGCTACTGGCGTACGCAGGAGTCGCGCAGGCGCAACAGACCAGCGTCGAGCGACTCTACGTCCTGCAATGCGGCGAGTCGAAGACAGGCGATGTGTCGGCCAATTGGTCGCCGGGAGCCCATCAGGGCGAGGCCTGGGAATTCAGCGACAACTGCTACTTGATCAGACACGCCAAAGGATGGTTCCTCTGGGACGCCGGCATGTCGGACGCGCTTGCCGAGAAGCCACAAGGACAAGTCGCGGCCAATGGCTTGCTGACCTTGTTCGTACGCAAGACGCTTGTATCGCAGCTGCAAGAGCTAAAGGTCGCCCCCGGCGAAATCGCCCACCTCGCCTTCTCTCACTTTCACGCCGATCACGTCGGCAATGCCAATCTGTTCACGGCTGCCACGCTGTACATCCAAACACCCGAATACGAAGCTGCGTTCGGCACAGAACCCGGCAAGTTCAACTTCCAACCTGCGCTGTACGACAAGCTGCGCGCCAATCCGACCAAGAAGCTCGATGGAGACCACGACGTGTTCGGCGATGGTTCCGTGGTCATTGTCTCCACCCCCGGCCACACGCCCGGGCATCAGTCATTGCTGGTGAGGTTGCCCAAGCGCGGCGCGGTGGTGCTGACCGGCGATCTGGTGCATTTCGCCGACAACTGGGCCAACAAGCGCGTGCCCCTGCGGAATTTCGATCGCGACCAGAGCATGCGCTCCATGCAGCGTATCGCCGAGCTCGTCGAGGCGCAGCGGGCGGAGCTTTGGATCAATCACGACAAGGCGCAGAGCGACCGGCTGCCCAAGGCGCCCGAGGCGATCGAATAGCCCTAGGAAGCGGGTCGGGCTAACTCCCCATCGACTCCATTCCGCCCGCTCGCGGGCAAGCGAACTCATCGTCTTGCATCAGATCCCGGGGCAATCGACCTACGGCGCTCGACGGGTGAACCCTCAGGCGCTTCACCTCTGCGGCGACCAAGCCCTCTAGGCACTCCGCGAGTTCACGGTACGGAGACGCGGCGCCGCAAGAGCGCAACTGCGCCGCGAGCGCGCCTATCCAACGGCCCAAATGGTCTTCGAGAAATTTCTTAGCGGCGCGCGCTGCTACCCGCCGCCTTTGCCTCCAACCCCGCTCGCTTGCGTACGCCAGTTTCATCAGCAGCAGGCTGTAGAACTCTAGTTCCGAACACAGATGGTCCGGCAGGTCGGGCTCGGCGGATGACGGCGCGAGGCCGAAAGCTGAGTAGAAGCCATTGATGTCGGCCAATTCCGCCGGCCGGCCGGCAATGCGGCGACCGTCGCCGTATGCGCTTTCGCGTAGCGGGCAGGGCCCGCTCCCGAGAAACACGCGCGCGTATACGGCCCGCATGCCGCCGCGCGCGGCAACGAGTCGGAGGATTCGCGAACTATCAGCATGACTGCGCTACTTTGCCAGTTCGAGAGAAGTCCAACTGGACCACGCTTTGCGCGGGCCGACTTCACGGTTGCCGCCATCCCATACCGCAAAGGCGGCGAAGGTGGAGGCGCCGGGCGCGAGGCGTGGAGCGTTCATTCCCGCGCCTGCCATGGGCAGGGTGACGACGACTTTCCATACCCCCTGCTGCCAGATCCCTTTGCCGTCAGCCCGCTGATTCGCCTTCACGGTCAATGTGCCCCACCCTCCGGACGCAATACCTCGGGCGAGGAATGAATGGGGCGTTTTCTATTTCGACTTGCGGGCAGATGGATACATTGGCACCGTTTTCTTCCTCGTCCAAGAAGCGATACTTCCTTCACCCCCAACAGCGAATTCCCCATTCCACTCTGCGATCCTTTCGCCTCCGTACTCCGGAACAGCCGCTCGGTTTCGCTCTTCAGTTGGGTGCGTTCACCCAGACCGTAGTTCAGGTCGATGTGCGGAACTTCTCGCGCGCCCTCTGTATGAATGCGTTTTCGAGATAGGCCATATTGACTTCCCATTTGCCGTCGCCGGGCGTATTCGGGTCATCCGTCAGCATAGGCGGACCGCCCTGCGCCCATGCAAGGCCTGGCAACGCGCAAACACCAGTAACGACAGTCCACCACGGATTTTCGGATTCATGCCGGCCTCGCTATTGCGCCATGCGCCAGGGGGAGCGATCCGACCACGTCTTCAGGGCCTCCAGCGACCACGCCGGTGTCTTGCTTGCATGACAGACATTACATGCATTGGGAACCTTAAGGGTCTCGGTGTGCCCTGGCGTGGTGAAGCGGAAGGTGTGACTGCGCACGTTCACATCCCCGATGGTTTGAGCCACTTTGGGCATGTGACAGGCCACACATTCGGAACCAGGGCCACCCGGTTTGTGGTGGGTATGGGCTTCAATGGTTGGCGCGCGCGGACCGTTCGGCGTATTGGGACCGTGGCAGTCCAGACAGATCTCCCTTGTCGGCTTCCATAGTTGCGCCTCGTGCTGGGTGCCATGCACGTCGTGGCAACTGAAGCAGGTGACGCCCCGTGCGTACATCAAGCTCTGTACGAAGTCATTCCCTTGCATTCGATTCTTGTGCGCGGTGCCATCGGCAAAATGCATGAACGTGGTCTCGCCAAGTTTGTGCTCTTCCAGCTTCCAGTAGTTGGCCAGACTGAGCCCCGGTCGGTAGCCAACTGGCCAATCAAAATGTCTTCCTTCCATGGGGTTCGACAGCGGCTGCCCCTGGGAATGGCACTGGATGCATACGTCGTTGGCACCCACATGATCGAGGCTAGCGGGATTGACGATATTGGGACGCCCCTGACGTTTAACGTGATCCCCGCCGGGGCCATGACAACGCTCGCAACCCACGTTCCACTCCGTGACGGTTTTTGTTTTGATGTCGTAGTTCACAGAGTGGCAACCGTCGCACAAGGGTCCCGTGGGCCGCTGCATGTTGTCCGCAGGATAGTGTGCCGTCCACCAGTCCGTCCCGGCCTTCACAAAATACGGCTTCCACGCCTTGTGGGTCACGTCCCACTGGGCGGGCAAGGGAAAGTAGTCG
>CAZILI010000173.1:0-1151 GCA_964539965.1 uncultured Burkholderiales bacterium
GCTCGAAGTGGATGTCGGAGGCGCCCTGCTTGGCGGCGTCGTTCAATATCGCGTCGATCAGGCGGACGATCGGATGGCTATATTCCTCGAAGTTGGCCTGCAGGCTCTGATAGTCGATCTCGCCGGTTTCGATCTCGTGCAGAATGCCGTCCAGAGACAGTTCGAAGCCGTAGTACTGCTCGATGCCGGAGATGATGTCGGACTCGCGCGCCAGCGCCGGTTCGACCCGCACCTCGTCGCGCAGCAGGGCGCGAATGTGATCCAGCGCCACCACGTCGGTGGGATCCGACACCGCCAGCAGCAGGCGATCGTCTTGCAGCGCGACCGGCAGAACGTGGTAACGGCGCGCGGCTTCTTTCGGAATCAGCGCCAAGGCGGCCGGATCGATGATGGTGTTGGCCAGATCGATGCTGCCTTGCCCCAGGCTTTCTGACAAGATATCGCGGACCGTGGCCTCGGTGACGAAGCCCAGGCTGACCAACAGCTTGCCCAAAGGGATGTTGCGCTTGCGCTGCTCGAGCAGCGCGATGCGCAGTTGGTCCTGGCTGATGATCCCTTTCTCGAGCAGGACTTCGCCGAACGGTTGCTTGGGCAGGGGAGCGGACATCGAAGGCGTTACCGCGTCAGTGCTGCAGCTCTTTGATGCGGGCGCTCAGGCCGTTCGGATCGAAATTGGCGAATCGACCCTGCGATAAGGACTGCGCGCGTTGGTAGTACAGCAGGGCTTGGCCGAGTTGGTTCAACTGGTCGAGGCTCACCGCGAGGTTGTAGGCGTAGTCGGGATTGCGCGTGTCTAGCCGGTAGGCGTCGAAGTACGCTTGTTGGGCTTCCGCCCACCGCCCATCGCGGGCGAACTGGTTGCCAAGCGCGAAGTGCAGCGCCGCGGAATTGGGCTCGGCCGCGAGCTGATTTCGCAATCGGCTTTCCAACGGCACCCCGGGGCTCTGGCCGCGTACCGAGGCGAGGCCGGCGAGCGCGGTGGCGTTTTGCGGGTCGAGCTCCAAAGCACGCCGATAGTGGCGTTGTGCCGTCACAATGTCGCCGGTACCGGCGGCGATGGAGGCGAGTCCCAGATAGGCGTCCAGATTGAGCGGATCGCCTTGCAGCACGCTTTGATAGCGTTGCTTGGCCCCGGCACGGTCGCCCGCGAG
>CAZILI010000173.1:1251-7945 GCA_964539965.1 uncultured Burkholderiales bacterium
CGGGGGTTACGTCGTTGTCCGCTTGCGCCAGCGTAACCGCTTCCTCCGCCTGTCCCCCATCGTCTCCGGTTGCCCGTGCGGTGTCGTCGGGCTTTGCGTTTTCCGCCGCCGGGGCAGCGCTGGCGGCAGACGCGGCCTTGGGGGCAAGTGTCGCGGTCGCGGCCCTGCCCTTGGCGCTCGCCGGCCGTGCGCTCTTCGCTGCCTTGCTCTCGCCGCGCGCCGGCGCGCTCGGCAGGCCGCTTTGCCCATCATCGGCCTTCCCGCTCTCTGTCGTGGCAGCGGGAGGCGGCTCCGAGGCGACGGCTGCAGGCTTCGCCTCCGCGTTTGCGGCCGCCTCCGGCGGTAGCGCGGCCGGGCGCGGCAAAGGCCGAGGCTGGGCGACCCGAGCGAGCGGGGTGGCGCCGGGAAACGCCAGCGAGTACCAGATGTAGAAGCCGCCGGCCGCCAGCAGCAAGAGGGCAAGGCCGCCCAGCAAGAACAGCGCGACCCGGCTCTTGGGGCGTCCTACCGGCTCCTTGGCGGCGAACAGGTTCTTGGCGGCGGCTTGCTGTTGCTCGTCGCGCGCCTGTGCAGCGGGTCTGCCGTTGGCGCGCGGCGGCTTGAGCTGCACGCCTTGACTTGCGCGCGCGGCGGCGTCGAGCGCAGGCTCGCCCACGCGCTGACTTACTCTTTCGGGCAGCGGCTGCCCGCGCAAGCTCTGCGCGTCGCCAAGTTTGGGTTCGGCTTTTCCACTCGCCTCCTGCGGCACGGCCTGCTCGAGCGGCTCTAGGCTCAGCGCGGCGGTCTTGCTCGCAGCTTGCTGCGCAGCCTCGTCGGCCTGCGGCGGCGAACCGGCGCCTTCGCCGCTGGTCGGCGAATCGCCTTGCCCGGCCTTGGCGCGCTCGGCTTGCTTCAGCGCATCGATGAGGAGACTCAAGGGTGCGCGGCTCCTACTTCAGTCCCGGCAAGATCGGCCGCGGCGGATCCTTGCGGAAGAATTCCTGATCCGGCAGTAGGCTGCGGTACGGCGCAAGCTCGGCCTGTACGCCGCCCTCTCGCGTGACGATCGGACGCAAGAAGATCACCAACTCGGTCTGCGCGACTTGGTCGTCGCGATAACTGAACGCATCGCCCGCGCCCGGAATGCGCGACAGCACCGGCAGGCCGTCGCGGTTTTTCTGCAAGCTGTCTTGCATGAGCCCGCCGAGCACCGCGATTTGCCCACTGCCGACCTGCATGACCGATTCCATTTCGCGTGTCTGGATCTCGGGGATGCGGCTCACCACACCCGCGCTGGCGAGGCTCGGATTCGGATCGTTCACGAACGATAGGATGCGCGAGATGGTCGGCCGCACGTTCAGCAGCACTGCGTCGCCTTCGCTCACTTGCGGCGTGACGCTCATGACGAAGCCGACCGGCACCGAGTTGGCCGTGGTCGAAAAGGTTGTGATCGCCGAGGTTTGATTGGTCGTGGTCTCCGCCTTGATGGTAAAGAACACGCGATTCTCCACGACCTTGAGCAGCGCGGTTTGGTTGTTGAGCACCATTAGCTTCGGACTCGATAGCACGCGGGTCGTGCCGAAAGAGTCGAGCAGGCGCACGGTCGCGCTGATATTGCCGCCGATGCGAGCAGTCGGATTGGTGTAGTTCAATATGAAGGTCGGCGGGCCGGTCAAGTTGCCGCCGAGCAAGTTCTGCTGAAAGCTCAGCCCGTTGCCGCCGCCGGCGAGCCGGCTCCAGTCGACACCGGCGCGATAGCGATCGTTGAGGGTCACTTCCACTACAGTTGCCTCGATCAGCACTTGCTTGCGCGCCGCGCCTATCACGGCGTCGAGAAACTCCTGCACTTTTTCGTGCTGGCGCGAACTCGCTCGCACGCTGATGACACCGGTTTCGGGATTGGCGATCACGGAGGCGGCTTCGCGATAGGTCACGCGTCGCGTGGTGGTGGTCTCCAGTTCTTGGTATTCGGCCGGCAGCGGACTGCCTGCGATGGGCGATCCGTTCGCCGTGCCGCGTTGCGCGCGCCGCGTACCCGACTGCGCGCCGGTGCCGGTGGTGCTGTGGCTTTGGCGCTGCTCGGTTTGTAGCTCGGAGCTGCCCGCGGGGAAGATCTTGTCGGTCTCGCGCAGAATGTCCTTGATGTTTTGCACCAAGGTATCCCAGAAGCGGTTGCGCGACGTGTTGGTGATGTTGGTGGTCGAGTTGTTGTTGCCGGCGGACTGGGTAGCGCCCTCCAGCGCGCCGCCGCCAGTGGTGGCGATTTGCGTGGCGATGGCGACTTGAGACACTGTGTCCCGCGACATGTTCACGTAGTCGACCTTGTAGTTGCGCAGGTACGGCGTGTCGGGCACGACGATCAGGTTGGTGCCCTCGATTTCGTAGCGCATGTCCACTTGCTTGGACACACGCGCCAGAATCTGCGGCAGGGTCTGATCGATCGCGTTCAACGTCACCGTGCCTTCGATGCCCGGGTGGATATCGACGTTCACCTTGGCGTCGCGCGCGAGCGCGAACAGCAATTGCTGCACGTTCACGTTGTTGACCACCACGGTGTAGCGCTCCGCCTTGGGCGCCGGCTTGGGCGGCGGCGGCACCACGACCTGATTGACCGGCGGCGGGATCGTGCCGCTGCGCGCGGGCGTTTGCTCGATGTGCGTCCCGCTCGGAACGATGGGAGCGGTTCCGCACGCTGCGAGCGTCGCGACTGCCGCCAGCGACAGTGCGGCTTTGCTTACCCGGTATTTCCTGCCGCGCGCGTTCGGCATGGCGATGGACACGAAGGTTGGGGTGGGAAGATTATATCACTTGATAAAGCAAGTTTTTTCAATGAAATGCGCGGGATACTAAAGGTCGATTCGCAAGACGTCGTCGCCGCCTGCTCGCTTCGTCACGGGCACGGAATCGCACATACTAGGGACTGTACTGCTCTGTAACGCTAGTCTACATGCGACTTTCAGGACGATACCCCCTCAGGAAGCCGGCAAAGGCGCTGCGAGGCGTCAGCGAGCTTGAGCGTTCCCGGCTGGGCTTGCGGCCGCATCCGCAGGCAGCAAGGCAGAGGCCGCGCCGGCAGGAGTCGCCTCAGGCGTGCGCGCCAGCCATGCCGCCAAACCCAAAGACAGCAGCGCCAGCAGAGCGCCGCCGAGCCAGTAGCGAAAGCGAAACCAATCAAAGCCGCGTCGACTGAACTCGCTGTCTTCGATCGCTGCGCGCACATGCTTGGGTTCGATGGAATGGGTGCCGTCGGCGAACGCCGCCAGCAAAGTCTTGTCGGCCAAGATGTTGATGCGCCGGGTGAGCCCCTCGGATGCGCGCGCCAGCTGCGCGAGGCAGCCGGTGGTGAACAAGTCCGGTCCGCGATAGCCTGCTGCCCGCAGCCTAAAGCTCAAGTATTCGCCGATTTCGTGCTTCGGTATAGGGGCGAGCGAAAAGCTAAAGGTGATGCGCTCTTTGATCTGGCGCATGTGCGGCAAGCTCAAGTTCGCATCCAACTCCGGCTGACCGAACAGCACGATCTGCAGGAGCTTGCTTTGGTTGGTTTCCAGATTGGAAAGTAAGCGCAGCTCTTCCAAGGTCTCCAGCGGCATCGCGTGAGCCTCATCGATCAGCACCACGACTTGCCGCCCAGCCGCGTGCAGCTTGATGAGGTGATCTTGCAGTTTTTCCAGCACGGCAGCGGTGCCCAAGGCCTTGATCTTGAGCTTCAGATCGGCCGCGATGGCATGCAAGATTTCGTCACGCGTCAAACTCGGTACCGCCAGATAGATCGTCTCGACCGTCTCGGGCAAGCGCTCGGCCAGCATACGGCACAACATGGTCTTGCCGGTGCCGACTTCACCGGTCACCTTTACCAGTCCTTCGCCTTGCGTCACGGCATACACGAGCGCCTGCAGGGTGCTGCCACGGCTTGCGCCGCTGAAAAAGAACTCGGTGTGAGGCGTGATCTTGAACGGCGCCTGGCGCAACCCGAAGTGCTCGAGATACATGCCGCTAGGGCTCCGAGACCGTACGCGGCGCAGCGGTCTTCTGTAGCGCCTCCATCCGGCTGTACAAGGTCGTGCGGTTCACCCCCAATAGCTTGGCCGCTTGGCTTACGTTGCCGTGGCTGAGCGCCATGGCTGCCTCGACGTAGGCATGCTCGGTCTCGCGCAACATCAAGTCGAGGTCGAAGTTGCGCTGCTTGAGCAATTGTGTCTTCGCTTCATCGAGCAGCGAGCGCGGCGAGCTTTCCCCAGTGAGCAGGGGCTCCAAGTCGAACTCGGCGTTGATTTCGGGTACGCCTAAGGTGTGCCCGGCGTACTTGGTGGTGAGGCGGATGACGATGTTCTTCAATTCCCGCACGTTGCCGGGGAAGGGGTAGTTGCACCAGGCGGTGATCGCGTCCCGATTCAGTTGGAAGGCGTTGGCGCCGCTTTGCTTGGCGTACAGTTCGCGGAAATAGTCGAGCAGCAGCACCTTGTCGTTGCCCAGCTCGCGCAACGGCGGCACGCCGATGGTGAACACAGAAAGCCGATGGTACAGGTCGGCGCGAAAGCGGCCGGCACGCACTTCTTTGCGCAGATCACGGTTGGTGGCGGCGATGACGCGCGCCCGACTTACCCGGGTCTGTGTTTCGCCGACGCGCTGGAATTCGCCGTTCTCCAGCACTCGCAAAAGCTTGGCTTGCAGATCGATCGGCAGCTCGCCGATTTCGTCCAAGAACAGGCTGCCGTTGCCCGCGTCCTCGAAGTAACCAGACTTGGCGCCGACCGCGCCCGTGAAGGACCCTTTGCTGTAGCCGAACAGAGTGGGCTCCACCAAGGTCGGCGAGATGGCGGCGCAATTCAGCGCCAGATAGGGCTGGTTGGCGCGTTGGCTTAAGTGATGCAGAGCGCTCGCTACCCGCTCTTTGCCGCTGCCCGACTCGCCTTCGATCAACACCGGATGGATGGAGCCCGCGTACAGCGCGATCTGGCTGCGCAGCTTCTGTATCGGCGGACTCTCGCCGATGATCTTGTTGGCACCTTCCTTCTCGTCGGGCGCCGCGCGCTGCTCGGTGTCTTGCATGCGCAGCGCGCCGAGCAGCAATTTCTTCAGATAATCGGGCTCGCACGGCTTGGGCACCAGGTCGACGGCGCCCAAGGCACGCGCGCGACGGGCGTTGCTCTCTTCGTTCTGTCCCGACAACACCAATATCTTGATGGCCGGGGCGTGCGCCAACAGCTCGGCGATCAACTGGAAGCCTTCGATCGGCAACTGCGGCGTGGGCGGCAGCCCGAGATCGACCAGGGCCAACTGCGGCGGCGGGTCGCCCTCGCGCAGCCAGGCGATCGCCTCCGCGCGCGAGGCCGCGGCGTGCACCACGAAGTCGCGCCCGAGGGCGAAGGCGAGCGAATCGCGGATCAGCGGATCGTCGTCGACGATCAATAAACGCGGCTTGGCTTCGGGTTGCGTGCGGGCTTGTTCACTCATAGCGAAACGAAAAGATGGTGCTCAGCCTATGCAACGCAGGAACGCCTGATCGAGATTGCCCGCACCGTATCCGGCGACGAGCGCCCGCGGCGTGCCGACGAAACGCAAACTGCCGTCGTGCAATACGGCCATGCGGTCGCATAGCTCTTCGATATCCGGCAGCGCGTGCGAAGTGAAGAACAAAGTCTTCCTCCGGGTCTTGAGCCTCTTGAGTTGGTCCTTTACCAGCGATCGAGCACGCGGGTCCAGCCCGCTCAAGGGTTCGTCCAGTATATAAATTTGCTTATCGCTCAACAAGCAGCAGGCAAGCCCTAGCTTTTGCGTCATGCCCTTGGAGAGCTGGCGCGCGGGTTTGGCGAGCACGGCGAAATCCAGGTCGAGCGCGCGCAGCATGCCCTGAACCTCCATGGTGGTCGGCGTGCGTCCATTCAGCTCGCCCATGAAACTCAAGAACTCGCGCCCGCTCAAGTAGTAGGGTGGATTGAAGCGCTCGGGCAGGTAGGCCAGCGGCGAGCGCGAGCGGGTGTGGCGGTGATTCACGCCCGCGATCTCGATGTCGCCGGAGTCGATCTCACTCAAGTCGATCAGGCTCTTGATGAGCGTGGTCTTGCCGGCGCCATTGACTCCGGCAAGCGCGAAGCACTCGCCGGCGGCAACCTCGAACGACACATCATTCAGCGCGATGGTTTTCTTGAAGCGCTTGCTGACGTGACGGAATGCCAGCGCTGGCTGCGACATGTTCGGCGGCATAATAACAGGTTTCTTGCGCTCGATTGGCCTCACCCGGCAACTGGTTTACACTACCGCGCTCACCGCTCAGAGCATGCCCCCGCGAAAGGTTCGCTTGTCGGACGACTTAGTCGAAATCAGCGCCGTCAGCTTCGCATACAACGCGCGCGAAGTCCTCAAAGACATCAACATGCACTTCCCGCGCGGCAAGCTGGTTTCGATCATGGGACAGAGCGGTTGCGGCAAGACCACCCTGCTGCGGCTGATCGGCGGTCAACTGACTCCGCGTAGCGGTCAGGTCAAGTTCGCCGGAAGGGTCGTCCACCAGCTTGACAGCGCCGCTCTGTACGCCGCTCGCCGCCAAATGGGCATGCTGTTCCAGTTCGGCGCATTGTTTACCGACATGTCGGTGTTCGACAACGTCGCGTTTCAAATGCGCGAGCACACCGACTTGCCGGAAGAACTGATCCACGACATGGTACCGGCCCGCCAGCCGGAACCACATGTCGTAGTCCTGGGTCGTGCGCAGCGT
>CAZILI010000174.1:0-7836 GCA_964539965.1 uncultured Burkholderiales bacterium
GACGGCGCGCTGCGCCCGCTTGCCGCTGTAGGGGAAACCAACCTGCGGAGCGCGCGCGCGTGACCGCGCAAGCCGGCGCGCTACGCGCGCTCGTCTTCCGCGCTGCCGCGCCGGGCACGCTCAGGCAGGGCAAGGTGTGGCTCGCTGTCGTGGCGATCGCGCTCGGCATGACCTTGGCGAGCGCGGTGTTTCTTATCAACGGCGCTGCGGTGGAGGAGTTCACGCGCTCGGTGCGGCTGGCCGCGGGCAGCGCCGATCTGGTGGTGGCGGGCTCGGCGGCGGGCTTCGATGAGGCGCTGTATCCCAAGCTCGCCAAGCTGCCGGCGGTCGCGCTGGCGAGCCCCGTGGTCGAGTTGAACTTGAGCCTGGGCAGCAAGCTGCCGGCCCTCCAAGTTTGGGGGCTAGACCCGATTCAGGCGGCGCAAATCCATCCCGATTTTTTTCCGCGCGGCGATCAAGTGTTCGCGGATTTGTTCGCGCCCGGCACCGTGCTGTTGAGTCGCCCTGCGGCGCAGCGGATGGGACTGGGCGTGGGCGACGTCTTGCACGCGGAGGTGGCGCTGCGCTCGCTCGCGCTCAAAGTGGTGGGCGTGTTGCCGCACGAGGCGACCGCCGAGGCGCTGGCGGTGATGGACATCGCCAATGCGCAATGGCAACTCGGCCGCCTCGGCCGGCTAAACCGCATCGAGTTGCGCCTGCGCGCGGGCAGCAACCTCGCCGCTCTCCAGCGCGACATCGCCCCAATGCTGCCGGCCGGTGTGTACACGCGCACGCCCGAGTCGAGCGCCACGCAGAGCGCCAACCTGTCGCGCGCCTATCGCACCAATCTCATGATCTTGGCGCTGGTGGCGCTGCTCACGGGCGTGTACTTGGTATTCACCACGCAAGCGCTGCAAGTGCTCAAGCGCCGCCCACAGTTGGCGCTGCTGCGCGCGCTCGGCGCTTCGCGGCGACGACTGTTCGCCATCGTGGTCGGCGAAGGCGCGCTCATGGGCGCTGTCGGCTCGCTGGTCGGCGTGGCGGCGGGCTTCGTCCTCGCGCGCGTCGTGCTCCTGGAGGTCGGCGGCAATCTCGGAGCGGGCTATTTCTCCAGCGTGCCGATCGAACTGACGGCCGATCCGCTCACGCTCACTGGCTTCGTGTTTGCCGGAATTGCGGTCGCCATGGCCGGCGCGGCGGCGCCGGCCTGGGAGGCGGCGCATATCGCCCCGGCACAGGCGCTGCGCTCGGGCACGCAGGAGACCGCGCTGCGACGCCTGGGGCGGCCGAAGCTCGGCGCGGCGCTGCTGGTGCTCGGCACGGCGGCCGCGAGCACACCGCCCTTCCAGGGTTTACCCGTAGGGGGATATGCCTCGATCGCCTTTCTGCTTGCGGGCTTCACGATGATACTCCCCGCGCTCTGCCGATACCTGCTGTCGCGCCTGCCGCGCACGAACCGGCCGGCGGCAGACCTGGGGCTATTGCATCTGCGCAACACACCGGGCCACGTCGCCGTAAGCTTGAGCGCGCTGTTCGTCAGCTTTACCGTGATGGTCGCTATGGCCATCATGGTGTACTCGTTTCGGCGCTCGGTCGACGACTGGTTGCACCAAGTGCTGGCGGCCGACGTGTATCTGCGCGCGGCCGAGGCGGGCGACTCGACCGCTTTCGACGCCGATGCGCAGCGCAAGATCCGCGCGCTGCCCGGTGCGGCCGAGGTCGACTTCGTGCGTGCGCAACCCTTGCTGCTCGATCCCGGGCAGCCGCATGTTTGGCTGCTGGCGCGATCGACGGATATCGTCATGCGTCATCGCGCGCTGCCCTTGATCGGATCCGTGTACGCGCCGCGCAAGGGCGATCCGCCGCCGATCTGGATTGCCGAGGCGGTGCGCGAGCGCTACGGCTTTCATGTTGGGCAGCGCGTGCGTCTGCCGCTGGCGGGGCGCCAAGCTGACTTCACGGTGGCGGGCGTATGGCGCGACTACGCGCGCCAATTCGGTGCCATCGTCATGCAGCGCGAGGTGTATCAAAGCCTGACGGGCGACGACAGCGCCAACGACGCCGCAATCTACCTCTCGACCGGCACGCTGCCGCGCGAGTTCATCGCGCGGGTGCGCGCCGCACTGCCGCAGGCGAAACAGCTGCAGGCGAGCGAGCCGCCGTCCATTCGCGCCGTGTCGCTCAGAATTTTCGATCGCAGCTTCTACGTCACCCACGCGCTGGAGGCGGTCGCGATTCTGATCGGGCTGTTCGGCGTCAGCGCGAGCTTCGGCGCACAGACTTTGACGCGCAAGAGCGAGTTCGGCGCGCTGCGCCACCTGGGCATGACGCGGCGCGACATCCGCGCCATGCTCGGCTTCGAGGGCGCGCTGGTCGGCGTGCTGGGCGTGGCGATAGGCGCGGCGGCGGGTTGGGCGATCAGCCTGGTGCTGATTCACGTGGTCAACCGCCAGTCGTTTCACTGGAGCATGGATCTGCACGTGCCTTGGCTGCTGCTGGCCGTACTCGCTGCGGCGCTGGTCATCGCCGCGGCGGCCGCCGCGATAGCGAGCGCGCGGCTAGCCACCGCGCAGGCGCCGCTGCGCGCCGTGCGGGAGGATTGGTGATGGCGTGGGCCCTGCGCCGCGTTGTGCCCTCGATCCTCGCCCTGACGCTTGCCGGACCGCTCGCAAACTTCACGCAGGCGCAATCGCCGCCCTTCCCCGAGGTCCTGCCGGGATACGAATTGTCGTTCCCGCACGACGAAGGCAGCCACGACGCGTTTCGTCTCGAATGGTGGTACGTGACGGGCTGGCTCGATCTGCCGCAAGGCGCTGTGGCGGGATTTCAGGTCACGTTCTTTCGCGCACGCCCGGCCGGAGTCGACCCCGCCAACCCGAGCCGCTTCAATCCGACGCAGATTTTGATCGCGCATGCCGCGCTGAGCGACCCCGCCATCGGCAAGCTGGTGCATGACCAGCGCCTCGGGCGCGCGGGCTTCGATCTCGCCGTCGCCAAGACGCACGCCCTCGACGTCGCGATCGGCGCGTGGTCGCTCAAGCAGGACGGCGAGCGCTACCTAACGCGCATCGATGCCGCGGAGTTTCGCTTGAACCTCGCCTTCGCGCGCACACAACCGCCGCTCGTCAACGGCGAGCGCGGCGTGAGCCGCAAGGGCCCGGATCCGCTGTCGGCCAGCTACTACTACAGCATCCCGCAGCTCGCGGTGTCGGGCTCGATCGAGCGGCAAGGACGCGTCCTCCCCGTGAGCGGCCGCGCCTGGTTCGATCACGAATGGTCGAGCCGCATGATGGATCCCCGCGCGGTGGGCTGGGATTGGACCGGCATCAATTTCGACGACGGCGCCGCCTTGATGGCCTTTCGCATGCGCGATGCGAGCGGGGCCACCTTCTGGGCCGGCGGCACCTATCGCGACGCGCGCGGCGCGGTGGGCACATTGTCGCCGAACGAAATTGCGTTTACCCCCGCGCGCCGCTGGACTTCGCCCAAAACCGGCGCCAGCTATCCGGTCGCGATGCGCTTGCGCGCCGGGGCTTTGGAGTTGACGCTCGAGCCGCTGCTGGATGATCAAGAACTCGATTCGCGCCCGTCCTCGCGCGCCGTGTATTGGGAAGGCGCGGTGCGCGTTTCGCAAAACGCGCGCACCGTCGGGCGCGGCTATCTGGAATTGACCGGCTACGCGCAAGCGCTCAAATTGGAGTGAAGCTTTCGCGAAACTTGTGCGATCGAGTATGCCCTTCGCCTATTACGACAAACTCTCCGAGCGGCAAAAGCGCGTATATCGCCGCAGCGACGAGATCCACTCGGTGGCCATCGCCGACGTCGCCGCACTGAGCGGTGTCGTGGCGGGATTGCGCACCGCGTTAGAGGCGGAAGATCAGCGCCAAACTCAAGCGCTGTGCCAAGCGCTTATCGACGCGCTCGCCGCGCAACTCGGCGCGCCGCCTCTGCGCATCACGGTATACGCCAAGCGACCGAGCCACGATTGGGGTGAACTGCACGGCCTGTACGAGCCCGCCGAGGGCACACAGCGCGCGCACATCTCGGTGTGGATGCGTACCGCCCAGCGCAAGCAAGTGGTGGCGTTTCGCACCTTCTTGCGCACCGTGCTGCACGAACTGTGTCACCACTTGGACTACGAGGTGTACAAGCTGGCGGAGACCTTTCATACCGAGGGCTTCTATAGGCGCGAGTCGAGCTTGCTCACCCAGTTGGCCGGCCCCAAACCCGATACCCCCCGCCGCACCGAGCTGTAGAGCGCTTGTGGATGCGGGCTACGCGGCGATACTCCCAGGCCTCCAGGGCTACCGCGTGGAGTTCTGCGGCGCTGCCGCCCTGCGCTTGCGCCGCCACAGCGCGGCGGCGCACATGAGCGCCAACGCAGGCAAGGTGGGATCGGGCGCAACCGCGCCGGAGACGGCGCAGCCGCCGTGACGCCCTCTGCCGTCGTCGCACTCGTCGCCCCGCCCTTCGAAGCGCAAGCTGTCGAAAATGGTGATGCGCGAACTCGATTGCGCCCCCAGTTCGGCGCCGACCGCGTTGACCAAGCTCAACACCACGGTTTCGTTGCTCTCCACGCCGCCGCGGTCGAAGATGCGCACGGTAAAGCTCTGCTCCGACACGCCGGCGCCGAATATGAGCTTGCCGGACGTCGCTTCGTAGTCTTCCGGCGCGCTCGCGTTGCCATCGCTGGTGGCATACTCCACCGTGGCGCCACCCGACAGGTCGCCGACGCGCGTCACTTTGACGATCGCACCGAAGCAAGTTTCGTTGACGCGATACTCGTCGCGGTCGAACTGCAGGGTGGTCGTCGCGGCCAGATTCGAGACGCGGCCGACCCGGCTCGCTTCGTCCGACACGTACCACAGCGTATCGTTCGGGCCCGCCGCGATACCGCGCAGCTTGCTGCTGCCGGTGACGCCCTGGGTGAACTCGGTGATGACGCCCGAGGTGGTGATGCGGCCGATACGCGCACCGCTCAAGGTGCTGAACCACAGGTGGCCGTCGGGTCCGCGCGCGATCTGGTTCGGCTGCACGTTGGCGGTGAGTCCGGCCGAGAACTCGGTGATGGCAAGGGTGTTGACGACGCCGACCGGGTTGAAGCGCGCGATGCTGTTGGCCGTACTTTGAGTGAACCAGAGATTGCTGTCGGGCCCGGACACAATGCCGAGCGGACCGGCGGCGCCGCTCAAGGGGAATTCCGTGATTTGATTGGTGGCCGGATCGAGCCGGCCGATGCGATGCGCCGCCGTCTCGGTGAACCAGAGCTTGCCGTCAGCGCCGAGTGCGATGCCGTTGGGCTGGCTCGCCGGGGTCGGGGTGGCGAATTCCTGCACCGCCTCGGACACCGGATCGAGCCGGCCGATGCGCGCACCGTTCGACTCGGTGAACCAGACGATGCCGGCTGTGTCGACGGCGACGTTGAGCGGGCGAGAGCCGGCGCTGATGCCGGCGGTGTACTCCTTGAGTTGACCCGCGGCCGGGTCGTAGCGGGCGATGCGATCCGCGCCGGCCTCGGCGAACCACAACAGGCCGTTCGCCTCGACGATGCCGCTGGGGGCCGCGCCGGTCACCAACCCCGAGATATCGGTCTTGTTACCGGTAACGGGGTCGACTCGCGCGAGCCGGTCGACCGCAGACTGGGTAACCCACACACTGCCCGCAGCCGAGGCGATCGCCTGCGGTTGTGCACCGGGGCCCAACGGGAATTCGGTAATGGTGACGGCGTGGGCGGCGCCGACGGCGAGTCCGCACGCGGCGAGCGCGCGGACGACGTGCTTGAAACGTGGCATGAAACGCCTCCTCGAGCGGTGTCGCGTTATTGTCGCCTCTGCACGAGGCGTTTGTCTTGCTTAACGCGCGAGCGCTAGGACGCGGTTACAGGGTAGGAACCTAGGGAGCCTCTGATCTATTCCTCCATGAGCCACGTTTCCGACGAAATGGTCGTAGCTGCTAGGCGTGGCGCCGAAGCCAATATCGAGAATATTGGCAAGGCGCGCAACAACGCAGATGCAGCCATTGGCCGTACCTCGAAACTCGCGGTGGAAAGGGATATTTTCCACCCCGAGTTTTCGTGGAAACCCGCATGGGACGGGCTCTTGCGCGCGGCGCGCCAGAGCGCAGAGCAGGGGCCCAAGCTTAGCTGGGGATGCGACCGCGACGGCGCGCAAAGGTGCACGCAGACAAAGCGCGCCTTCTGTCGCGCTACGGGGTCGCATCCATCGGCAAGCCGATGGAGTCCTGCTCCGCCCTGCGCACGACGCTGTGTTGCGAGGCTTGGCTATATGTTCAGCGCAAAAGCGCCGTCGCGGCCATGCGAGAGTAGATCAGAGGTTCCCTAGTTCCGCCGGGTGGCGGCGATGAAACCTTCGGGGAGCTTGAACTCGGGCACCGGATCGTCCACACGACGGCGGCGCGTGCGCTTGGCCGGTGCGGCGGCGGCTACGGGACTCACGTTTGCGCGCGGCGCGGGCGCGGCGATCGCCTGCGCGGCGCTGTGCTCACCGAGTGTCGCCAGCTCGATCAAGCGCGCGCGATTGCGCTCGCGAAAGGCTTGGAACGCCGGCCGCAGCGGTCCGATCAACGTCGCGTTGGCTTCGTCGGACAGATTCAGAAAATGCATGTGGGGAAGCGTCTCGCCCTCGATGGCGACATCCCCAAGCATGGGCGTGCCGTCGAGCACGTAGAGGGACATTTCGAGATAGTCCATGTCGCGCTCAGGCGGCGGACCCTCGTAAAACACGCAAACGAGCGGGGTCTCCGACTGTGGATTGCGCCGCGCACCGCGCATGTTGAAAAAGATCTTGGCGCCGTTGGCTAGCTCGACGCGCGTTTCGTACTCTTCAGACTCAAGCGTGTAACCCATAGAAGGCCTGCAAACATCAGCGATTGCTCCTCCTAGGGTGACTGCGCCGACCTAGTTCGCCTTGCCGCGGGCAAGCCAGGTCTCCAGCATGGCCGACGACGGTACCGCTTGGAATGGCGGCTTGATCGGGGCCACGTCCTGCATGAGCTTCGCGGGGATGGGTTTGCGATCGCCTCTGCCGACCGCAATCAACGGCGAGCCCGGCTCGGCGTGCGTAAAGCCGATCGCTTGGCCGTCGTGATTCCAAAGCAGCCCGTCCTCGAACCAACCCAAGTGCACACCGTTGAAGCCGTATACCGAGCCCCCGGACACGTAGGCCACGGGATCGCCGCTCCACAGATAAATCGTGTCGCGCTTCACCGTATTGAGATACGCCACCGCCTCGCCTTTGGCATTGAACAGCGGCAACTCGTCGGCAGACGCGCTCGCCGCGAGCATTGCTATCGCCAGCACGATGATTCTCAGCACTTACCATCCTCCGACACCGGTTGAAGAAACTTCCTTAACTCACCCGAGTCGACTCTTGCAGTTCGCTTTCGAGCGCGCGTAAGTTAACGCGTTTGCGTAGCTTGCAGCGCGTTTTTGTCTGTTAACTTTTGTACCGGCGGGCGCCGGCGGCGCGCGGAAATCAGGAAGCGGGGGCTTTGGCCTTGCCGGCGAGCCGCGAAATCTCTCCCACGATGCCGCGGCGGAAAACGAGCACGCACACGACGAAGATGAGGCCCATGATGACGGTGACCCATTGGCCGTAGGCGGCGAGATAGTTCTGCAGCGCCACCACCACGAAGGCACCGACCACCGGACCGAGTATCGTCCCGAGTCCGCCCACCAAGGTCATCAACACCACCTCCCCCGAAGTCTGCCAGGTGACGTCGGTGAGCGAAGCTAAGTGCAGCGCTAAGGTCTTGGTCGAGCCCGCCAGCGCCGCTAACGCGGCCGAAATGACGAACGCCAACAACTTGTACTTGTCGACGTCGTAGCCCAAGGACAGC
>CAZILI010000175.1:0-1203 GCA_964539965.1 uncultured Burkholderiales bacterium
GCTACGATTGCGACGGTCAACAAAGAAAGAACTACCCGTGGAAGCCTCTCCCTTCCGTCGGCGACACACACCCTCACGGAGACTTGCATGAGCTCGATTCGTTCTTGGTTGCGCTTGGGGTCGAGAGCCATGCTAGGTCTTGTCATCGCCTCGTTTGCGCAAGCCGTCCTGTCGCAGCAGGACGCTGCAAAGAAGCATGCCGAGCGGCTAACCGGCGACGCCGCCGGAAAGGCCGCCAACAACCCACAGTGCAAGATGTTCAGTCCAGCCGAGATCGCGAGCTACCTAGGCGTCACAGTCGAGCCGGGACAGAACGCTGCCGGTGGGAGCAGTTGCAGCTGGAGCGACAAGGCATACGAGGCGACCGCCCTCGTTCAGATTGTTCCCGCCCGTTTTCACTCGCCGCCGTCGTTGGTCAAAGGCTTCAAGCTGCTGCCGGGCGTGGGCACCAAAGGGTGGGTGGCACCCGACGCCGGTTGGACTGCCGGAACTATCGTGGACGACGTAGCCATCATCGTGGGGCTCGACGGCAAGAAGGCCGACGAAGCCGCGGTCGTCGCCTTGCTCAAAGAAACGATCAAGCGGCGCGCGAAGTAGCTGCGAACGTTCCCCTCTGGGGGACTTCCGGCGAGACGACGCCACCCTCACCGGTTCGAGTAAATAGGCTGACCGATCTCGTCCCGTCTTTGACTTATTGATCGCGGCGCGCCATACGGCGTAGTCGCGCTCATCCATCGCGCAGACCCAGCCTTATTGCCTAGCGCATTTGGCATATTGAGCGCCTGTCGCTCCTCGCGTACTGTAGCGCCCCCGCTCGCAAGGATCGCGGCGGCATCTCACGAACGCGCCCAGGAGAACTCATGCCCCAACTCAGCACGTGCCATCGCGTCATCGTCGCCTCACGTCTTGATCACGGGCGATCGAAGCTCGTGCATGGATTCCTCGCGGCTTTGCTTTGCACCGCGACCGCACAAGCGCAAGGCGCTTGTATCGAAGGCGATATCCAGAGCTGTACCGTCGGCGGCCAGACGGGGATTCGCGAGTGCACTTTGGGCACGTGGGGAGCATGCGAAGTTCCTGATCTGCCCGCGCCGCAAGCCAACTACCCCATGATCTTCAGCGTGAGCACGGCGGGCACTATCAGCGAGTACGTCGTGAGCTTGGCCGCCGCTTCCGAGCCGACGCGCCAGTGCGACACCAGGA
>CAZILI010000175.1:1213-7833 GCA_964539965.1 uncultured Burkholderiales bacterium
TTGGCCGCCGGAGTGCCGGTCACCTTTCGCACGAGCAATCTATCGCTTGGCGGCGACCCCGTGCTGCACTTGCTCAATCCGAGCGGCAAGGAAGTAGCGCTCGCGAACGCCGGAGGAAGCGGCGTCGCCGAGCAACTCACCTATACGCCCGCCGTGAGCGGCAATCACACGCTCGTGGTGCGGGCCTACTCGAGCGCGAGCGAGGGAACGTGCGATCTGACGAAGAACGGCCTCGCGTGGCAAAGTGGGGTGAAGTTCGGCGGCTGGCAGACTAGCTTGACCAATCTGCGGGCGGGCGAGGCCCTGGAAACGGTCAAGACGCCGAACGGCGCTCAGGGCACTCAACTGTTGTACGTGCTCAAGTCGAACGGCGTAGGAATCGAGTTGCGCGGGTACGGCAACGGCACCGCCGGCGCGGGCTACATCGCGATCGCGACGGCGCTGGGCAGCCGCAAGGCGGTAGTGGGCGTGAACCGCTGGGCCACGCCGGGAGCGGCACGTCTGATTCGAAACGACGCAGGGCTAGCGGGGCACGATCCGGACGCCGACGGCCTGGGCAGCGAACTGGAGCGCAAGCTCGGCACATGCAGTGCGCTCAACGGCACCGCGACCGGCTCCGACGGCTCGGTATTTGACTGCACGCGCGCAACCGATGCCCGCGACACCGACGGGGACGGCATCTCAGACCGGTGGGAAGCGCTCGGGCGGCGTGACTTGTGGCCGCATCAACCGCTGCCGCTGATGGGCGCCGACCCGCGCCACAAAGACCTGTTTGTCGAGTTCGATTTCATGCAGCGCTCCCCAGACGAGAGCGAAGTCAAGATGACGCCCACCACGGCGCGTCAATTCGCCGCGTACTACGGCGACGAAGTCGGAACGGCAACCCCCGCACGTCGCCAGTTTCGGGCTGCGACGCTGCGCAACCCAGACGGCAAGCCCGGCATACGGGCGCACTTGGACATCGGCGTCGCGCCCGCCACGCCCGCCGACGCCACCGTGTACGGCGACTGGGGAGGACACAACGTCATCTCGGCTGTGCAAGACGCGCAAGGCAACTGGGGTGGCGTCGACTATCACAACGCCTGGGTCGATCATCTCGTGCCGGCCCGACGCGGCATTTTCCGCCACTCCCCATCACCCGCCTCCGGCGGCGGCAGCAATAGCGAAAACGCGTTCGCCTTTAGCGCCGGCATCAACCAGCCATGGGTGCTCGCGCACGAGTCGGGCCATGCCCAAGGCATGGGTCACTCCGGTCCGACCGGCATCACCGGGGTCGTCGATCCCAACTGCAAGCCCAACTACCAATCCATGATGAACTACGCCTTTCAAACGGCCGGAAATCTGGTCGGCTTCGGCGACGGGCTGGAGACGGGCCCGCTCAATAACGCTGCCTTGAGGGAATGGCAGGCCGTGCCGACGAGTAACCTGAGCTACCTCAACATACTGCGCAGCGTGTTCGGCTACTACGTGGATCCGGCCTCAGGCCACGTGGACTGGAATCGCGACGGCGAGTTCGCGCCGCCCGGCAATACGGTGCGCGCCTACGCAAACTACAACCCAAGTTCCGTCGGCGGTTGCGAGTTCACGCGCTACAACCCGATGAACGCCTCGGGCACCGGCATCACGGCGAACGCGCCGGCGATCGCGCGCCTCAACGGGCGAACCTACGTCTTTTGGACCACAGCGAGCGGAATCTCATACAGATGGACGTCCTCGCCGCTCAACTGTCCGGTGCCCGACACCGCGCCTTGCGCCGCTTGGAACGGCAGCGGCACACTGCCGATCGCAGCCGCGCAAGGAGTCGATTTGGTGCGCATAGGGGAAGGATCGGCGGCGCGTCTATTGCTCATCGCGGTCACATCCGACTGGCTTCTCGCAGAGACGCGGCTTCGATTGGTAGGCGGCGCGGAAAGCTGGAGCGCTGTCGTGAACCCGGCCCCAGGCGAACTGGTACGCGGAGAACCGTCGCTCGTCGCGATGAGCGCGTGCGAAGTGACCCTCGCGTACAAGTCCTACCTGGGCACACTACGAACACGGCGTACCGACTGCGCGAGCAACTGGGCTTGGCAGTCCGCACAAGCAGCGCTCAGCTCCGACGGTTCCGCTCTGACCCTGCCCCCGCAAGCCTCGCCGGCTCTCGCGCGCGGCTATCTCCCATCCAAAGGAGCGTCCCCGCTTTTGCTCGGCGCGTTCGTCTCTCCGGCCGACAATCGATTGCGCCTGTTTGCTCAGGATCCCGTGACCGGCCGCTGGCAGCAATCGTCTGATACGGACACCAGTCCGCTCTCGCAGGGTCGTCCCTCCATCGCCTGGGTTCCCTTCGGCGCGAGCGAGTATCCGGGTCGTTTGTATCTCGTGTACCGCCGGGCGAGCGACTCGGTCTATCGCTGGATGTGGTCATACACGAAGGTCACACAGGATGCGGCTGGCAACGTGCTGTCCAAGCAGGGCCGGATCGGCCTCGATACTTGGTTCGACAACGTTTGGGCGAAGGGCAACGGCATCGACTTCCTGTACGAGCCTGCCGTCGATACCAATCTTCGCGCTGCCAACGCTGCCGGTGAGGGGGTCGTGCAATTGCGGCCGAAAGCCGACGGTATTCAGGATTTCAGCTACCTGAATTACAACGACTGGCAGGTGCATCGCGTGGGCCTATGCCGCCAGGTCGTCAATCCCGGTGGCACCGTGGCTCATCCCATTAAGTGTCCAGCGAAAGATTGGTAGCGGAGCGCTTTCACCGTCTCTTCCGCACCAATCTCTCGCTTGAACTTAACGACAAAGGATCGATCATGTTGCCAAGAAATTCGCTGTCCGCGCGCTCGGGCCTCACCATGGCGCTGTTGCTGAGCCTTACCCCTTGGCCAGGGCGAGCCGAGGCTCAAAGCGTGCATTCCATCGCCTCGCTTCGCTCCTTCGACGCAACGTCTACCGCCGATTGCTCAACCGCGCCGGCGGTCGAGCCGCGGATAACGCTAACCTATCCGCTGCTCCCCAATGATGCGTCGGTCGCGACTCTGGTGACGCCCGCAGTAGCTCTATTGGCGGCGAATACGAGTGCGAGAACGCTGAACTACCAGCTCATCGGGCGGACGCAAGCCAAAGGCGAGCGGCGTGAGATAACGCTTGCGAGCGGCACGCTGCCGGCGTTCAGCTCCCAGACGCTCTCCGTGCCGCTTAACGGTATGGGGATCGCGCTCGCGAACTTCGCCTTCTCCGGCCAGCTCTCCATCGAGGCTCGAATCCGCGACACCTCCGGCCGCTTTCTGGACCGGGCCTTCGCGCCCGTACTCTACTTCCATCCGGTGACGGGCACGAGCGTGCGCGTCTACCGTGACGGTGCTCGGCGCGCGCAGTTTCGGGCCGGAGACCTGCGCCGCATGGTGTTCCCCAGCACGGTGCGGGCCAATGTGCTCGGCGTTTCCGACGGCGGCGCGGGAATGGGCTCGCTGGGTGAGGACACTGGCCCGGCAGGGGGTTCGCTGCCGCCCGGCTTTACCGGACCGCCGCAGTGGCAGTTCTGCATGCGCTGGGTGTACGAGTCGGTCGACTCGGGCTTCGGCGAGGACCACTACGTATCGGGTACGCTGATGAAGGCGCGCGGCATGCGTGTGCAGGTCAACCATCCCAACTGGGCGAGCCCCAAGGAGTTCATCGCCAGCGACGACAACGGTTGTTTCTCCTTCGCTGCCGCCGAGAACAGTGGGTTCGTCGTCACGATCTTTGCCGAAGCCCATCTGGGCGCGGCGAGCAACATCGTGTTCAAGGGCTTCGAGACCGAGGATGCCGCGCTGGCGAACCCGAACGATCCGCCGCAGTGGGTGGTGTTGGCGAACCCGGGCGGCGCCCCGCGCCGGGTGTACTACCAGAATCAAGCCTCCGAGATCTCGAACCTGATGGCCTTCGGAACGTTCGCCTTTCACTGGAATGACCTCTACACCAGCCCTCGGCTCGCCGGCCCGGCGTCGATGTTCCTCGTTCCGGATAACGCAAGCTGCAAGGACCAGTTGGGCTCCTGCCAGCCTGCGGTCAACAATAAGCAATTCGTGCAGATCGAGCCGGGGCGCACGAACCGCAAGTTTCTGATCGGCCACGAGGTCGGTCACTGGATTCACCGCCACTGGATGGCGGACACACTGCTCGGTCTGGATGAATTCACGTACTCCGCGAATTCGACCGACCCCGACTGTGCGTTTGTGGGCGCCGGTTCGCACGCGATGCGCTCGAAGGAGTACTCGGTTGGCGGATTCATCGAAGGCTTCGCGCACTTCCTGTCCGCACTCGCGTGGAACCGTCACGATCAGACGGGCGGCATCTTCCGCTACTACAAGAACATCGGTGACGCCGCGTATGCCGACCTGGAGGATGACAATTGGGTCGTCGACCTCGAAGGCATCGGCGCGAATCCGTCCGGCGGTGTTTCCAAGTGGATGCAGAACAAGTGCGCGGTGGACGACGGTCATGCGGTCGAGATGGACTGGCTACGCTTCTACTGGGACTACCGCACCAACTCTGGCACGAAACCCACGCACTATCAGATACTGCGGCACCTCCAGTTCATGCGAGATGCGCATCCTTGGACGAACAACACGACGGCATACGACCGCCTCAAGGACGCGATCGAGGATGCGGCGCTCGGTCAGGGCGCACTCACGGATCGGTTCATCGACTTCGCCGAAGCCAATGGGGTAGCCCAGTGACCGTCGCTGTTGCGCCCGGCCCGCTGTTCAACGGTTTTGGCCAAGAGGTTGAGTTGGCGTTACATTAGTAAACGCGAAGACTGTCTTACTACATGGACAAATTTGTCCGCGGTGGACGCGTCTAATTCGTCGCTCCGCCCGCCGCGCCAAGCAAGGACCGTGGCGTGAACGTTCAGCGGTGAGCCGTTCAATCGTCGTACGCGCAGGTCGCGTTACCTCTCCTACGGCTATCGGAACGCACGTGCGGACGGTACTCGCCGGGCGCTTCTCCGGAGATAAGCGCGGCGCGGCGACACTTGCGTGGAGGATATCTCCAGTACGCATTGGCCAGTCCGGTGCGGAGGGAAATCCGCTCACGAACCGTGCTGCTTGCGGAAACTGGCGCAGTCATGTTGAAGTGAGCAAAATGCGTCGCGTTCACGACGGTTCAGGTGTAGTCGCAACTGGGAGGAGCGGATCATGTCGGAGGTAACGCGTTCACGCCGAATGCAGCAGCTGCAATGGCTCGCCATCGGTCTTTGCACAGCCGCGATCGCGGTGAACTATCTTGACCGCGCTACGATCGCGATCGCCAACGTCAAGATTCGCGAAGAGTTTGGCTTGAGCGCCACGGCTATGGGTGCGTTGCAATCGGCGTGGTCGATCTGCTTTGCCTTTGCGCAGATTCCCACGGGTTTCCTAGTAGATCGGCTTGGGCCGCACAAACTGCTCGGTGCCGCGCTGGTCCTATGGTCCCTCGCACAGACGCTGGGCGGGCTGGCCGTCTCCTATGTTCAACTCCTGTGGGCACGCGGCGTCCTCGGCGCGTTCGAAGCACCGGCCTACCCGACTTCGGCGCGTGTCACCGCCAACTGGTTTCGCACCGAGCATCGCGGCGCGCCGACTGGCGTATTCAACACCGGCGCCTCGATCGGTCAGGCCATCGCCCCGCCGTTGCTGACTGCGCTGATGCTCGCCTTCGGCTGGCGGCAAATGTTCATCGTCGTCGGTCTGATCGGAGTGTTGTTCGGTGTGGCGTGGTTCATCTGGTATCGGGATCCCGAGCGGGCCAAGCTGCCCGCCGACGGCATTGCCTATCTCGCACCGAACGCCTCCGATCGCACCAGCCGAGTGACGGGGCGGCAATGGTTGCATCTATTTCGCTTCCGCACGACCTGGGGGCTGATCCTCGGATCGTTCGGCTCCGGCTACGCCGTTTGGATGTATCTCACGTGGCTACCCGCCTATCTGGAAACGCAGCATCACGTCTCCATAGCCAAGACCGGCCTGCTCGCTGTGATCCCGATGCTTGCTTCGGTCAGCGGGTCGCTCGCCGGCGGATATATGACCGATCGCCTCGCAAGGAGCGGCATGGAACTGATCGCCAGCCGTCGTCTGCCCACTGTGTGCGGCTACGTTGCCTCGGCCTGCATGACCGCGCTTGCCGCCACGAGCACGACGCCTGGTCCGGCTCTGGCGTTCATCTCGCTTGCCATGTTTTGCCTGTTCTTTGCGCTGGCCGGAAAGTGGACGCTGATCACCGCCGTCACTCCGCAGAACTATTGCGCATCGGCCTCCGCGATCCAAAACTTCGGCGGCTATCTCGGGGGTACGCTGTCACCGATTGCTACCGGCTATGTGCTGGACAGGACCGGTTCGTTCGTCGTCGCGCTTGGTATCGGCGCCGCCTTCACTGGTTTCGCGGCTGCCGTGTTTCTACTCGGCGTGCGCACGCGCATCCGCGCCGAGGATCTCGAGTCCGACCTCGATGCCGCATCGGCGCTTTCTTCCTCGCCCCCCAAGACGTCGGGCGTATAGTACGACCATCGAGAAGCTAGTTCGCCGCTCCAGAAGTGGCTGGCCACCGTTACTTGGCGGCGGCAGCCGCTTTTCGGTGATTTAGCGCACGTTCTTCACGTGAAGTTTCACTCGAAAGGGATTGAT
>CAZILI010000176.1:0-498 GCA_964539965.1 uncultured Burkholderiales bacterium
GGCCCTGTTTCCGGTGATCGAGCCCTCTCTCAAGACTCCGGACGGCCGTGAAGCGCAGAATCCAAATGGGCTGATACCGAAGGTCGTGAACCAGCTCAAGCGGCGCTTTCCGGAGTTGGGCGTCATGACCGATGTCGCCCTAGATCCTTATACCAGCCACGGACAGGACGGCGTCATCGACGACAGCGGATATGTAATCAACGGCGCGACTGTGGAGATCCTGTGTAAGCAGGCGCTCACACAGGCAGCGGCCGGCGTCGACATCGTCGCGCCCTCCGACATGATGGACGGGCGTATCGGTGCGATTCGCTCCGCGCTCGAGGGGGACGGCTTCATTCACACCAAGATCATGGCCTACTCGGCGAAGTATGCGTCCGGCTTCTATGGTCCGTTTCGCGACGCGGTGGGGTCGGCAAGCAACCTGGGCAAGAGTAACAAGCTCACCTACCAGATGGACCCCGCTAACTCCAACGAAGCGCTATGGGAAGTGGGCTTAGA